>JAJPJH010000031.1 GCA_021324335.1 Gammaproteobacteria bacterium | reverse complement strand
TTGCTAGAACGAACGTATTTGGAACATTCAAGGGATTCAGCGAGAAAGGGTTTGAATTTGCCGCAGAGATTGTTGCGCCTTATGATTCTTCAATGTTAGAAAGACCTCAATTAGGACAATTCCTTCTTATAGAACTAGCTTCCAAAGATGAAGCATCTTTAGGGAGAATTACAAAGTTTGTACCTTCAGGATTACTTGCCTCGACAGAAGGCGAAGATTATATCAACACGATGCAGAGCCGTGACCAGGAAGTACCTGAAGATCTTAAAAAGCAAAAGCTTAAATATAAAGTGCAAATAAAATTACTGGGAGCTGTGAAAAACATTACTATTGCTGGAAAAGAAAGCATAGTTTTTGTTCCGTCACAAAGAAGACTCCCGCATTTAGGTGCGAAGGTAGCTTTGCCAAGTAGCGAGGTGCTGCAAGAAATATGCTCTTTAAGCGGTGGCGAAACTGATTTAGGTGATTATGCTTTAGGTGAATTTATTTATTCTGGTAAAACATCTGAACCCGAAACCATGTTCAGGCATATAACCCCTGAACTGAATATTTCCTTTAATATCAATAATCTTGTTTCAAAAAGATCTGTTGTTTTCGCAAGAGCTGGATATGGAAAGTCAAATTTAATTAAGTTTTTAGTTGCGGAATTATATAGGAAGAATCCACCCAAAACAGATAGAGACAAAAACGTTGGTGTTCTAATATTTGATGCTGACGGAGAATATTTTTGGCCTGATCATAATAATCGACCAGGGTTGTGCGATGTTGAACAATTGCAAAAGCATATTGTCCTATTTACATCTAGACAATCCCCTAATGATTATTATGATAGCTGGAAGGCAGGTAATGTAAGAATTGATATTCGTGATTTACCTGCCCGAGATGTAATTGGAATATCAATATCATCCGATCGGCAAAATCAACAAAACGTCATCAAGTTGAAATCGCTGGATTCTACACGCTGGAGAGATTTAGTTGACTTAATTACGCGAGATGGATTGAGTGCTGATGATCATACTATTGCAAATTATTTGGGATATCAAAATTTTGATGATGCTAGAGCTGAAATTTTAGCTGCTAAAAGCAATATGAATAACGTTGTCAACCATCTTCATGATCCAAGTAGTCAACTGTTGCATGGCACAATTCAAGCCTTACAACAAGGTGGTTGTGTTATAATTGATATAAGCATGCTTAGTTCAAGTGCTGGCTATAATGTCGCCGGTTTAATTATGAGAAGGATTTTCAATCATAATCAAGAAAATTTTACTGGTGAATCGCCAATCCCCGTTATTTCTATAATAGAAGAAGCCCAAAGCGTTCTAGGCAGAAATCTAGAGGAGACAAGCCCTTTTGTAGAGTGGGTGAAGGAAGGAAGAAAATATGATTTAGGGGCAATATTGGTTACACAGCAGCCTGGTTCTATGTCTCCTGAATTGTTGAGCCAAGCCGATAATTGGTTTTGTTTCCATCTTCTTTCTGAAGGTGATGCAGGAACTTTAGGCAAGTATAATTCACATTATTCAAATGATATATTAGCTCATCTAATAGGTGAGCCAATTATAGGAAATTGTTATATGTGGAGTGCCCCGAAGCAGCCATTTGTCTTACCCGTAAGAATAAGAAGCTTTGAAGATTTATATGCAAAAAATGTGAACAAAGAAAAGGGACGCCCCCGCTTCGAGAATTCTCCAGCAATTAAAATTAAAGAAAAATCAGAAGAGCGTAACAGGGAGCTAGCTGCAGCACTGAAAACTAAATTAAAGGAGAATGGCGGACTAAAGTTGAAGGATTTTGAAAGTGATGTCCAAGGTATTTACGATGGACAACTTTATGTGTTATTAAAAGAAGTAAAACAAATGAATGAGTTTAAAGATGAATATAGATCCGAGAATGAATTAAAATTAGTCGTTTTGGAAATTCTTTTAGGATGTAAAGTTGTTATTCAACAAGGAACGCATTCGGAGAAAGGGAAAACAAATTATTATTGTGCACCTAAGGCAAATTGGACAAAAGTATTGAAATAACATGGGGCCATTGATTTTTGATAAAAATAAAACAACAACAAATCTCACAAAAAAAAATGAGTTTGTTGTATTTGATCTAAAAGGGAAATCTCTTAAGGAGAAGGTTAAACTTCTTATCCTTCGTGACCTTTGGAGCCTTAATTGGCAGATTGAATATGTTAAGAAAAAAATAGAAGTTGCGCCGCCCGATTCATATGATAAAGAAACAATTAAGCAGGCAATGTCGATTAAAAGGGGGGAAATTATTAATGCCAATCGAAAATGGATTAATAAAAACATTGAACTGGCACGAAAGAATTTAGCAAGTGGTTTCGATGCTTATTATTCTGAAATTGATCCAGTTATTGAAGTCTGCGAAACACAGAAACAACATGATTTGTTTAGAATTTTCCGTTACTACTGGTCATCGCCATATAGCGATTACGTTGGTAGAAGAATTAAATTAATAATTCGTGACAAGGGGTTACCTGATAAACCAGTTATTGGAATAGCCGCATTGGGGAGTCCAATTATTCATATTCCGGAAAGAGATAAATGGATAGGCTGGGATAAAAAAACAAGGACGAAAAATCTTATTTACACAATGGATGCATTCGTCATTGGTGCACTACCACCATATAATCACTTACTGGGTGGAAAGCTCGTATCCTATCTTTTAGCTTCTAATGAGATCAGAAAAATATATCATGATAAATATAAAAATAAAATAACCCTGCATGATAAAAGAATAGCAAATAGTTTAGTCGGAATTTTTACAACGAGTCTTTATGGCAAGAGCGCGCAATACAATAGGATAAAATACAAGGATGAATTGCTCTATCATCCGATTGGACATACGAAAGGATATGGGACGCTCCATTTATCCGCGCAAACAATTCAAGCGATGTTAAAATATTTGGAATCAAGAGGGATTGAGGTCAATCATAGATTTGGTGATGGTCCAAGCTGGGTAATGCGGGTAATTAGAACTGCTGGCGACCTGCTAGGATTTGATTCGGATTTTTTATTGAAGCATTCCTTTAAGAGAAATATATATTTTATTCCCCTTGCAAAAAATTTTCGAGAAGTACTAAATGGAGAAGTTATCAGGCCCAAATATTATAATTACACCCAAAAAGAATTAGTAAATTATTGGAAAGAAAGATGGCTCGATAACAGGAAAACGAATTTTGATGTTGTTACCAAAGTACTTGATTTTATACCAAGTGATTTTGTGATTTAATCCTAAGTAAGGTTATTCCTGCTATCGCTTGCTTTCACCAATTCCCTTCCCGTTTGTTTCCCCTCCGCCATTTCTCTAATTTTGTGCCTGTTTTTGAAGCACCCAATATTTTTTAAAACATGGCAGAACAATCATTCGATGTGGTGGTTATCGGCGGCGGACCGGGCGGGTATATTGCCGCTATCCGCGCCGCACAATTAAAGCAAACCGTTGCGTGCGTGGAGCGTGACCGGCTTGGCGGCATTTGTCTGAACTGGGGTTGCATCCCCACCAAAGCCCTGCTCAAGAACGCGGAGTACATGAACTTCCTGAACCACGCGGCGGACTATGGCTTTGGCGTGAAGGACGTGAAGGTTGATTTTCCGAAGGTCATCGGGCGCAGCCGCGCGGTTGCGGAGAAGATGTCCAAGGGGGTCGAGTTCCTGTTCAAGAAGAACAAGATCACGCGCTTCGCGGGGAGCGGGTTCATCGCGAAGCCGGGCGTTGTGCAGGTAAAGGACGCCGCGGGCAAGGTGACGGACACGATCACCGCCAAGAGCATCATTGTTGCCACGGGCGCGCGCGCGCGCATGATACCGGGCATTGAAGTGGACAGGAAGAAGATCATCACCAGCACGGAGGCGATGGTTGTGGAGAAAGCGCCGTCGTCCATCGTCATCATCGGCG
>JAJPJH010000067.1 GCA_021324335.1 Gammaproteobacteria bacterium | reverse complement strand
GTGGTAGGCGAATCAATCAAAATATCATAACCTGTGATAGCCACTTGACCGCCCATTTGTCCTTTTCCTTGACCTGATACATCGATGTTAGCAGCAACATGAACTACTCCCCCCTGAGGATCCCCAGAAAGAATGATTTCACCATTTTGTTGATCGACCGACTGAGCTTGCGCAATACCTTGCATATCAATGACATCATCAAGCACATTTTGTGCTGCTTGTGCAGTCACTAAAATTTGTCCGCCATTCGCAATCAGTGTGCCGGTATTAGTGACGCCCGTCTTGGTACCCGAAGGCGGTTGATCAAGGGTGAAGTTGATAAGGTTAGATCCATCAAAGTTAATCGTGAAGGCATTACCCGATGCTAATACCACATTTCCCAAATTTGCTTGAATCAAGCCATGATTAACCACATTCGATGCCACTAATGCCACCAACCCATGATTAGCGGCAATAATTTGCCCTTCATTAATAATAGAGGCGCCTGCATAAGGAGAGACACCATCAAAATGATAATTGCCATTCAAGAAATTTCGATCAGTGATATTACTTGTTGTAGCAATTAATCCCCCCACATTCACATAAGCAGTGGAACCAAAAAAAATGCCAGCGGGATTGATCAAAATAATTTGACCATTGGCCGTCAGTCTACCGTAAATTGAGGAAGGACCTTGGGTAGCGCTAATACGGTTAAGCGTAATGCCCCCCGCTGGCTGCTGGAAATGGGTGGATTCGGATGGGCCGATATTAAAACTTTGCCAATTGATAATAGCTTTCTGGCTGCTTTGGTTGATGGTGGTGGAATTGGATGTTTGCTGAATAGAAACGTTACCAGCAGCAACATTATCGACCACAGGATTTGCATAAGACATAGTGGTAAAAAAAATGGAACAGAGCAGTACGATTATTCTGTCCTGCTTCACTCGACGCTCACGCTTCATATGTTGTTTTTGATAAGCCAGCAAGTTCATCTATCTTCCAGTATTTTTAAAGTGAGGAATTCAGTTAATTTAACTATAGGCGATAGATGAGGTTTTTGCCTAAAAACAGGGGGTAATAAGCAATTGATTTAATTTAAAATAAAAATATTTTTTTAAAAGCATCGCTAATTGTCCTAATAGGATTCCATTGTTTATTGCGATAATACCCTTTATTATTCACCCATGAATCCTACTTTTCACGTTATCAAAGATCCTGTTCACGGCACCATGCAGTTTACGTCTACCGAAGATGCGTGGGTGAAACCTTTTATTGATAGTCCTAATTTTCAACGATTGCGTCACATCAAACAATTAGGTTTAGGCGATTTTATTTTTCCAGGCGCAGTGCATACTCGATTTAATCATTCTTTGGGTTGTTGTTACGTAGCAAGTCAAGTCGCGCAAAAAATTGGTTTGGCAGATGAAGAGCGGCAATTGGTGATGATTGCCTGTTTGCTACACGATATTGGGCATGGTCCTTTTTCACATGCTTTCGAAGGCGTGTTTCATGACAAACTTATTCGTCATGAAGATTGGACGCCATACTTCCTCGCTGATTATGGTAATGAAGTATTCTTTCAACACTACAATCGTTTGAATCCTCGTTATCATTTAACAGAAGATAAATTTAAATACATCGCTGACATGATCATGCATAAGTCACAAGCAAAAGGTGTGTTGGCTGATATGGTATCTTCGCAGTTGGATGCGGATCGATTAGATTACTTATTGCGTGATAGTCATTTTTGTGGTGTGCGTTATGGTGAATTTGATTTTCGTTGGATGTTACACTGCATGGCGATTGTGGATTCCCCGAATGGCGAACGGTTAGGTATTACGCATAAAGGTATAGGTGTGGTGGAACATTACCTCATGGCGCGCCGATTGATGACACGTAATATTTACCATGCGCAAAAGAAATTGGCATTAGAATTTTTCTTGGTTCAATTGTTATCCAATCTAGCCGAGAGCCTGGAATATTATCCTGCTTATGCTCCTCTGCGTAGCACGCGGTTAGGTCAATTTCTTATTGCAGCCGAACAATTTAATCAAGCAGCAAAAGCCAATAAGAAAAAAACATCTAAGCGGGAATTTCTGGAGCAGCATTTTACTTATTACCGAGAGTTATGCGATTACGATGTCTTTGCTCTCATCAAACAACTATCCGAACTTAACGATAATCAGCCTGCTAGCCAAATAGCGGCTCGTTTGCACCATAGGAAGATGCCGAAAATCTTGCGTTTAGATTATGCAGATTTGAAACGTGTCGAAGCAGAATTAGCTGAATTTAGAACTAACTATCATCATGATATTGCAGATTGGCAACTTTCCCTCATCCGTACGCCGCATCAGGCTTACAGCGGAGAAGAAGATCCTATTTTAGTGGTGAATGAGCAGGGGATGACAAAGCCAATTGACCAGTTCTCTTTTATGCTGAATGCGATAGCAGATAAAAAGGAACATACAGCGTTTCTCTGTATTGATAGCATGATTATGGAGGACAACCGCGTTGCAGTGTTGGTGAAGCGTCTACAGACTGATTAGGGGAAGAATGGAGTTCTTGAAGTTCTATTAACGTCTCTTCCTTTGCAGAAAAATAGTTTACTAACGGAGATAATTCTCTTTTCAAAGAAGTAACTTCTTTATTTAAGTATTCAGCCATCCATTCTATTACCAAATTAATTTCGTTCAGAGTAATTGCTTGATTAAACTTAATATGACAATGAGGTTTCGGGGGATTAAAAAAGCCATAAGAGCGCATCGAATGATAATGGCATAACGTTTTTTCATGGGAATTAACAATTTGTATATTTTCTAAGTAATCACAATGCATATTCAAAGCTAATGGCACTCTTACGCGTTGGTGGTAGCGGTTAGTTTGATAGTGATAATACCAGCCGTGATCATAAATAATTAATTTCTTTTTCGAGCACAAAAAATCTAATAGGCCAAACCTATTTTCATGTTTGTACTTAACATCATCATAAACCGTAATAAAATCTGAGCCAATTTCCCATTTATATAGAATGTGGTTATTAAATCGAAACGTTTTCTTTTCTGGCATGATTGCTTTACTGCTTTCTATTTTCTATATTGAGGTGCAAATTATAGCTGGGAAACGAATGAATTTTCCTAATAATTATAGTACTATTGGCTGTTCGTCTTTCTAACGAGGAGACTTAAAATAGATGCTCGCGCAAGCTTTTACGATTGGTTTACTGATGCTTTTATCCGCCATGCTGCCTGGTCCCGATTTTGCCTTAGTGACTAAAAATACCGTTCTTCATTCTCGTCGCGCCGGTATGTTGACTTCATTAGGCATAGGCTGTGGGGCATTAGTCCATATGACTTATTGTTTACTGGGCCTCGCCATCGTGATTTCTGAATCTTTGCTGCTTTTCAGCATTATTAAATACATTGGTGCCGTCTATTTAATTTATCTGGGGATTAATTCTTTATTAGCGAAGCACTCCCACGTGCCTTCTTCGAAATCAGCCGCTAAAAAAACCGCGATGCGCGATCTCACAGCCTTCCGGCAGGGATTTTTGTGTAATCTGCTGAATCCAAAAGCCACCTTATTTTTCCTCGCTTTATTCACCGTCATCATCCGGCCGGATACACCGCGTGCTTGGGAGCTTGTCTATGCCGTTGAAATGTTCCTCATTATTCTCGCCTGGTTTGGGAGTTTAACCTTGCTGCTTTCCCATCCGCATGTCATGCGCTTGCTGGACAAGGCAGAAAAGTACATCACCAAAGTGTTAGGTGTATTTTTAGTCGGCTTTGGGGTCGCACTGGCTTTTGTGAAAAGGTAAAAACCGCTATAATCCTGCTCTTTAAGTCTACAGGTTATAGAAAATGGCGATCCAAGTAGTCATTCTTGCTGCCGGGCAAGGTAAGCGTATGTATTCAAAGCAGCCTAAAGTGCTGCACCGCTTAGGAGGTAAGGCATTACTCGAGCATGTGATAGCCACCGCACTTAAGCTTTCACCGGCAGAATCGCCTATTGTTATTCATGGTCATCAGGGTGACCATCTACAGAAAAGCTTGGATCACTATCCTGTGCGCTGGGTAGAACAAAAAGAACAATTAGGGACAGGCCATGCTGTCATGCAAGCCTTACCCGTTTTAGTGGATGAAGATAGGGTCGTCATTTTATACGGTGATGTGCCTCTTATCGCAGAACAAACTTTAACCCAATTACTGACAATCACGCCGGCTGATGCAATTGGCATGGTGACGGCGCACGCTTCATCGCCCGCGGGTTATGGCCGCATTAAGCGGGATGCCAAGCATCAGATCACTGGGATTGTAGAAGAAAAAGACGCGACGGAGGCAGAACGCGCGATTACCGAAATTAACTCTGGTATTTATGTGATTCCTGCCCGCTGCCTGAAAAAATGGCTGCCCGCTTTATCAAACCACAATTCACAAGGTGAGTATTATCTGACAGATGTGATCGCCCAAGCTGTTAACGAAAACATTCCGGTTCATACCGTTCCTCCTGCTACTTTCGAAGAAATAGTAGGTGTAAACGACCGCGTTCAGCTTGCTGAGCTAGAGCGATTTTATCAGCGCCAATATGCTGAGAAGCTGATGCGCCAAGGGGTAACGCTTTATGATCCCAATCGTATTGATATTCGCGGCGAAATGATTGTTGGCCAGGATGTGGTGATTGATGTGAATGTTATCTGCGAAGGCCGCGTGGTGATAGGCGATGGATGTGCGATTGGGCCTAACACGCTGTTGCGGGATGTCGAGTTAGAGGCGGGTGTTGAAGTAAAAGCCAATTGTGTCATCGAAGAAGCTCGGGTCGCGGCGGGAAGTATGATCGGCCCGTTTGCTCGTATTCGCCCGGGGACGACGCTTGGGCGTGGCGTGCATATTGGCAATTTTGTTGAGATTAAGAATAGTGAAATTGGTGACGGCAGCAAGCTCAATCACCTGAGTTATGTGGGTGATAGTGAAGTGGGTAAGCGAGTGAATATTGGCGCCGGAACCATTACTTGCAATTATGATGGGGCAAATAAGCATAAGACGGTGATTGGAGATGATGTTCATATTGGCTCTGATACTCAATTGATTGCACCGGTGACCGTGGGAATGGGTGCGACGATTGGAGCAGGGTCGACGATTGTAGATGATGCACCGGCGTATCAGTTGACGCTAACTCATCGCTTGGAGCAGCGGAGTATTAAGGATTGGAAGCGGCCGGAAAAGGAAGAACAGACTTGACTACGGGTACGTTATTACGTACGCTTAAAGGCATATTTAAAATGGTATAGGAGTGACCTTATGACTATTTATACCGTCACAAAAGCTCGAGCTCATCTCTATCGATTAATTGATCAGGCTGCTGTTTCCCATAAGCCTATTCATATCACGGGCAAAAAAGTAAATGCTGTTTTGATCTCTGAAGAAGATTGGACAGCCATCCAGGAAACCTTGTATTTGTTATCTATCCCAGGTATGGGTAAGTCAATAAAAAAAGGATTAAAAACCCCCTTAGAAAATTGCGATGAGGATGTGGATTGGTGATGTGGCGCGTTGTTTTTACCCAAGACGCAGGTAAGGATGCTAAAAAACTTGCTGCAGGTGGATTGAAGCCCAAAACAGAAAAGTTAATAGAAATACTAAAAAATAACCCTTTTAAGAATCCGCCCGAATATGAAAAGTTAGTAGGCGATTTAACTGGGGCTTATTCACGCCGAATAAATATTCAGCACCGACTGATTTATCAAGTATACCGTAAAGAAAGGGTAGTTAAGGTTTTGTGCATGTGGACGCATTATGAATAGAAGTTTCCGCGTTGCCGCGATATAATTCCGATCCGTTTCTCTCTAACCGTTAAGGAGCCCCCCGCATGTGTGGCATCGTCGGAGCAGTTGCAAAACGACCAGTCGCTAAGTTATTGATTGATGGCTTAAAAAAGCTTGAATACCGCGGTTATGATTCAGCCGGCGTCGCTGTTGTTGACGGAGAATGTCATCTCAAACGCTTACGCGTTGTCGGAAAAGTCCGCGAATTAGAGAATGCCATGCACGCACACCCCTTGCATGCGCAGACAGGTATTGCTCACACCCGCTGGGCAACACACGGGGCACCGACAGAACAAAATGCCCATCCTTTCACTTCCCACGATGAATTTGCGCTGGTGCATAACGGTATCATCGAGAACCATGTCGATTTACGCGAGCAATTAACGAAAGAAGGCTACCAATTCCACTCCGAAACGGATACTGAAGTGGCTGTTCACCTCATCCACCGCTATTTTTCCCAAACCCAAGATTTGCTCTCTGCTGTTCGTCAAGCGGCTAGCGAATTAAAAGGCGCATTTGCGCTAGGCATTATTTCCAAGCAGCACCCTCACCGCATTATTGCCGTCCGCCAAGGCAGCCCGCTTGTCATCGGCAAAGGCCAAGGTGAAAATTTCATCGCCTCTGACCCGCTTGCACTTTTATCTCTTACGCAGAATTTTATTTATCTCGAAGATAATGATATTGCAGATATCACGTTAAACGGCGTTGAGATTACAATCACAATCAGCAGCGAGTAGAGCGCGAGCAGCATACATTATCGATTGCAGCGAATACGGCAGAGCGCGGAAAATATCGGCATTACATGAAAAAAGAAATCATGGAACAGCCTGAGGCGATCGCTTCCTGTTTAGAAGGCCGCATCACGCCGCAACATATATTGCCTGGTGTATTTGGTCCGCAAGCAGAACCCATTTTCAAGCAAGTCGAACATGTTTATTTAACTGCATGCGGTACGAGTTATCATGCAGCCATGGTCGCACGTTATTGGATAGAAGAATTAGCGGATATTCCTTGTACTGTCGAAGTCGCAAGTGAATTTCGTTATCGCAAAATAGCAGAATCAAAAAATAGTTTATTTGTGACTCTTTCTCAATCGGGTGAAACAGCGGATACGTTGGCAGCATTACGTCTCGCAAAAACCATGGGCTTTTTAAGCACCATCGCCCTTTGCAATGTGGCTGAAAGTGCGATGCTGCGCGAAGCGGATTTACCTTTCCTGACCCGTGCCGGTATTGAAATTGGCGTTGCTTCCACAAAGGCATTTATTACGCAATTAATTGGCTTATTTTTATTAGCTTTATTATTACGCCGGAATAAAACAACAGATCACGTGCTGGAATCCGAAATGGCAGCTGAGTTACAGCAATTGCCAGCATTGGTGCAAACCATTTTGCAGCAAGACATGAATATCCTGCAGTGGGCGAAGACTTTCACGGATAAACAGCATGCTGTTTTCCTCGGCCGCGGTAATTTATATCCAATTGCGCTAGAAGGTGCGTTGAAGATGAAAGAAATTTCTTACATTCATACGCACGGCTACCCTGCGGGTGAATTAAAACATGGGCCCTTGGCATTGATTGATAGCCATTTACCTGTGATTGCGACTGTGCCAAATGATGCGTTATTCGAAAAAAATGTTTCTAATTTACAGGAAGTCCGTGCCCGTGGTGGTAAGTTATATATTTTGACAGATCGCCCTGAAGCTTTTACCTACGAAGCATTTACGGATGCACATGTTGTGACCATGCCGGCCATGCATTCATTGCTGACGCCGATTTTATATACCATTCCATTACAGTTGCTGTCTTATCACGTTGCGGTCCTGAAAGGGACGGATGTGGACCAGCCGAGGAATTTGGCGAAGTCAGTGACGGTGGAGTAAGTCCCATTTTGAATTTGAATAACTCTACATTTGGAGTTATAATTATTACAAGAAATGAGGGCTTTTTATGCCAGCAAATGTCGCAAATTTACTTGAGAATTTAAAAGACCCTCTCAAAGAGATGGGGCTAATAAGAAGCGGCCTTAAGACAAAGGTAATTGAGTCTTTCCTGACTCAAGAAAATCTACTAGTGAAGGATGTCCTTGAAAGGCTTCATATTCCCTCTTCAACCTATTTTTCCAAGAAGAAACACCATCAGCCATTAGATTCTTATACGACAGAAAAATTCGTAAGATTAATTTCAGTACTTATAATGGCTTCAGATATTCTGGGGAAAGCAGAAGCTAAAAATTGGCTTTATAGAAAAGTGCCTTCCTTAGGTAACGAAGTTCCTCTTAATTTATTAGATACAGAGATTGGCCATCGCCTTGTTGAGCAAGCGCTGCTCCAGATTAAATATGGTATGTATGGCTAATGACAATTTGGTATCGAGCAGCTCAAAGTAGCAATATCCCCACGGTATTTTCTGGAGATGGCGGTTTATATACAACAGCAAGGTGGAATCACCTTGGTAGGAAAGTGATTTATTGCTCACAATCTATTTCTCTTTGTACATTAGAATGGTTGTCTCATAATGGGCTTTCGGTATCGGGTTTTAGTTACTATCGATATTCAATTGATGTTCCGGATGAATTAATCCAACGATTCACATTAACTACTTTGCCTAAAGGATGGAATATAACACCAGCAACAGATATATCCCGTGATTTTGCCGAAAGGCATTTATTTTTAGCAGAAAAATTTCTCGCGATAGCTGTTCCTTCAGTTTTAGTGCCCGAAGAATTTAATCTAGTTATCAATCCTTTGCACCGCGATTTTTCTAATATTGTCAAAACGGTCAAAAACTTCGGCCAACATCAAGCGCCAACCCGGTAATATAATATCTTGTTCCTGGGTAACCTGCTGTTAAATTACTTCATGTTGGCTAATTGCTGAATGAGCCTGGGTCCTTCATAAATAAAGCCAGTATAGAGTTGGAGTAAACTGGCTCCTGCATTTAATTTTTCTCGCGCTGACTGTTCATCCATAATACCCCCGGCAGCAATAATGGGGATATTATTCTGCAATAAATGATGAAGCTGTTCTAGAATTTGCGTGCTTCTTGCCAATAAGGGCTTACCGCTTAATCCACCGTTTTCATTAACATAGGGTGAATTTTCCACGCCGTTACGATGGATAGTGGTATTAGTGGCAATCACTCCATCTATTTTTTGCTGCATCAAGACAGCAGCTAATTGCTGTAATTCTAGCTCAGTCAAATCAGGCGAAATTTTCACCACTAACGGTACATATTTCTGATGCGATTGCGCAATTGCTTGTTGAGCTTTTTTCAATTCAGAAAGTAATTGCTCCAATAACGTATCTTGCTGTAAATCACGTAAACCCGGCGTATTGGGAGAGGAGATATTAATGGTGATGTAACTGGCAAATTTCCATAATTCCCGAAATCCAATTAAGTAATCATCAATAGCTTTTTCTAAGGGTGTATCTTTATTTTTTCCAATATTAATTCCTAACACACCGCGATAATGGGTTTGTTCTAATCGTCTGGCAACATATTCAACCCCTTTATTATTAAAACCCATACGATTAATAATCGCTTGCTGCTCCGTCAAACGAAATAATCGAGGTTTTGGGTTACCTGTTTGGGGTTTGGGGGTGACAGTTCCTACTTCAATAAAGCCAAAGCCGAGTGCCGCTAATCCATCGACATAATCCGCATTTTTATCTAACCCTGCGGCAAGGCCAATGGGGTTAGGAAAAGTGATACCCATTATTTGCTTGGGATGAGGAGGGACGTTAGGAAAAAATCGCGATAATTTTAAGTGATAAGCGAGTTGTAATGCGTGTAGAGCAAGGTAGTGGGATTGTTCAGGATCTAATTGGAAGAGTGCTTTTCTGATAAGTGCATACATAAAATGGTTATCATCTCCCGTAATGTTGCTTGAAGTAACTTGGCTTTAGGTTCTAGGTAAGTAAAAGGATAGGTTTCTAACATATAATTTTGCTGCGTTAGTTCCAATTGAACAGCATGCACACCCGCAGCAGGCTCGCCATAATGACGAGTAATATAACCACCTTTGAAGCGACCATTACAAACGCTGGAATAAGGTCTGCGCTGGCAATGCTTCATCAGCTTTTCAATTAGCTGATTATCGGCTGATTTGCCATCCGCTGTTCCAATATTTAAATCAGGTAATTGGCCTTCGAAGAGTAAAGGTACTTGTGAGCAGATAGAATGTGCATCAAACACAATGACTTCGCCGTGATGTTTCCTCAATTGATTGATGGTGGTGTGCAGCTTATCGTGATAAGGCTGCCAATATTTTTTAATGCGCTCTTGGATTTCTTTATCATCGGGTTCCATGCCATTTTGATAAAGAGGAGTGCCATCAAATAAAGTCGTTGGGCATAAGCTCGTCGTGAATTTTCCTGGATAGAGGGATTGGTTATCGGGAGCACGGTTGAGATCAATCACATAACGGGAGTGCGTCGCAACGAGAAGGTGAACGCCTAATTCATGGGCAAAAGAGTAGAGTTGTTCCAGGTGCCAATCCGTGTCGGGGAGTTGTTTAGCAGGAGGCATGAACCGCTCCAAGAGAGGCTCCGGAACGAAGGTACCTGTATGTGGGATGCTCACAATGATAGGAGCAGTGCCGGCAAAATAATGATAGATTTCCATGGCGTCATGCTATCTGCTAGTGGCGGTGGGTGCAAGATAGCAGAAGTAGGTAGTCCTCTTCTAAAGTAGGTATTAGCCATGATAATATTACCTACTTGTCTACCAGGATGGAATGTAATGAATTCACTTAGTCTAGAGTTTCTCGATAAGCTGAGTTTTACGGCCGAAGAAGTTGGCTATCTACGTTCTCTGGGGGAGTATCAATGTCATTCTGCAATTACATAGCATTTTGTGCCGTTATATGCCGAATCCTGGCGCCCGTTGGAAAGCGACAGATAATGAAATTATTGAAAAATATCCCGATGGAGCACGGCGTATCCGGTTTGTCCCTACAAAAGCCCATTTAACGCCGGAGGCGATTGATCAATTAACAAAGAATTATTTGATAGCGGTAGAGCAACATAAACATGATGCACTTATTTTTATTCCTTTAGCAATACTCGATTTTTTATGTATTCATCCGTTTAGTGACGGCAATGGCCGTATGTCTCGCTTATTAACCTTAATGCTTCTCTATCAATTTGATTATCAGGTGGGTCATTACATTAGTTTGGAACGGATATTTGAAGGCAGTAAAGAAAGTTATTATGAAACACTTGAAGCTAGTTCTAAGCACTGGCATTCAGGAAAACATACTGTGAAACCTTGGCTAAATTATTTTTGGGGAGTGTTATTACGCGCTTATAAAGAACTTGAAGAGCGAGTAGGTATCATAACAACCAGTCGAGGTTCTAAAACTGAATTAATTCGGGCTGCTGTTAATCGGAGAATCTCTTCTTTCTCTATTAGCGATATTGAATCCGATTGCCCAGGTATTAGTCGGGATATGATTCGTCAAGTTCTCCGAAAAATGCGAGATGAAGGGGAAATTGTAGTAAGTAGTAGTGGAAGAGGGGCAATGTGGCAAAGAACTTTTAAATGAGAAGTCGACATGGATGAGAAAACAAGCTGTGCAGAGCAGCCGATTCACTATTTTGCCGAGACGGCTTTTTTACCGACGGGCTGGGCAAACAATGTACTGATTACCGTTGATTCAGCAGGTTGGATTACACAGGTTCAATCTAATCAGAAAGCAGATCACGCGATAGGGCTTAACGGCCCTGTTTTGCCGGGTATGTTGAATCTTCATTCTCATGCTTTTCAACGCGCGATGGCGGGTTTAACGGAACGGGTGACAGGGGAGGGGGACAGCTTTTGGACGTGGCGTGAGAAAATGTATCACTTCCTGGAAAAACTGACGCCTGAGGATCAACAAGCTATAGCCGCGCAGCTTTATGTAGAAATGCTGAAAGCAGGCTTTACGACGGTTGGTGAATTTCATTATCTTCATCATCAGCAGGACGGCACCCCTTATCACGATAGGGCGCTAACGTCACGGCATATTATTCAAGCAGCAATGGAGACAGGCATCGCAATTACGCATATGCCCGTACTGTATGCAGCGAGCGGATTGGGTGGCCAAGTGCCCACGGATGGCCAAAAAAGGTTTATTAATAATGATACCCAGCTGATGGAAATGATTACCTCGTTGATGGATGCTTATCGAGATAATCCCCAAGTGACAATGGGTCTTGCTCTCCATTCCTTGCGTGCTGTTCCGCTTTCAATGTTACAGCCTGCTGCAGAATCAATGCGCCGTATGAATAAAACCGCCCCTATTCATATTCATATTGCGGAGCAGCTAAAAGAAGTAAACGATTGCATTGCTTGGTGCGGTGAACGACCCGTGGATTGGTTGTTGAAACAGGTGGAAGTTGATGCAAATTGGTGTCTGGTACATGCGACCCATATGACAGAAAGGGAAACGCGCGCACTGGCAAAGACGGGTGCCGTGGCAGGCTTATGTCCGACGACTGAAGCGAATTTAGGAGATGGATTTTTTAACTTGCCAACGTATCTCGCAGAAAATGGGCATTTCGGTATTGGTTCAGATAGTCACGTTTCAGTGAGTGTGATTGAAGAATTACGGTTGCTTGAATATGGACAGCGTTTATTACATCAGAAACGTGCGATAACAAGAATGCCGCATACAGCTTCCATTGGGGCATCGCTTTATCGCATGGCCTTAGCAGGGGGTGCGCAAGCATTAGGTCGTGCTGCAGGGGCGATTGAAGTAGGGAAGCGTGCTGATTTTATTGTGCTTGATCCGACTGTTCCGACGCTTTTAGATAAAAAAGAAGATTTTATTTTTGATGCCATGCTGTTTGCAGGAAATGTCAATCCTATTCGTCATGTGATTGCTGGTGGGAAGCAGGTAGTGAAGGATTTTCGGCATGTGAGAGAGGAAGAGGTGGCTGAAATATTTAAAAATACATACCGCGGCTTATGAAATAGATGGAAAAGGTAAAATCCCATCAATCATAAAATTTTGAATAGAAAATGTAAGAGCTCGATCATTGAGTGATCCCATTCGAATAAATTCTACGGTGATTTTAGTTGTATGACATTGCCATGTTTGAAATGATCCTGCATCAGGTTGTGTATGTGAAAAAGCACTCATTTTAAATAAACCCACATTGATACCCATTTTTATATCTCTTGCAGAAATAAAATTAAAACCATCAAGATCGCTCTCTCGCATTCGCTTACCCAAAAGCTGACTGTCTTCATAATTTGTTGGTGATGAAATTTTATTCCTATATTTAATAAAAGGCTCTTCATTTAATTTTACTCCTTTGATAATTTTCAGCTTCACGGAAAATATAGTCATCGGTGAAATAATGAGTCCAAATTCTCCAGCACTTGCGTTAATAAATGCTAATTGATAATAGGCTTTTTCAGCCATTGCTGTATCAGGACTTAAAGAGCCGTACCATAACGACGGTTCTGTTTTTTTGCCAAAGCGTGAGCCATGTTTTAAAGGGGGATACCTGAATGGTGTATATAATAAGGGATGAAATCTAGCTTGCGATTCTAAGAGAGCGGGCTTAGATTGCTCTATTAATTCATCTAGTATTTTTTGTTCTTCGAGAGAATCAACCAATTTTCTGGTTGATGTATTTTCTTGTAATTCTACAATCCGCCATGCTGTTTCATTTATTGTTGTGATATTTTTTTCACCATTACCTTCTTTCCAGATATCAGCAATCATTTAGTTTTTGCCTCTAATCGCATCTAGATATTGAACGACAGTGACAAGCCCTTCTACTGATTGAATTAACTCTATAGGCTTTTTTCCCAAATGTTCGTTATCGCTTCTGAGCCATGATTGACATTGTTTTGCGTTTCCACCAAAAAGTACATCTAAATTTCGATATAACCTCACAAGTAAAATTGCTAGCTGTCCTTCTTTTGAGAAGGGATTTAAGTATTTTGGCTTGTCATCCTTCACGTTCGCATCGTTTTTGAATAAACGACTAAAAGTTGATTTACTTCGTCCAATTATTAATGACAATTCTTGCTGAGTTAAATCAAGCTCACTCGCTAACCGTTGTATAGCTTTGGTTAATACGGCGGGTTTATCTATTTTTGTTTTTTTTTCAATATGAGCCTGCATGGTAATTTTCTCCATTGTTTCATATGAAATTATATACCATATTTATTTCAATTGCAAATTTTTCCATAATCCTCTCGCAGCACAAACCCATACCTATCCGGCACGGCGTAATAGCCATCCTTATTCGCATACACCATAAACTGAT
>JAJPJH010000071.1 GCA_021324335.1 Gammaproteobacteria bacterium | reverse complement strand
CTTGATTCGGTTTATTGTTCATCAGCTTGCTCCTTTTCATCTTTAGAAAGCAAAAGCTTGATACATCTCCAGCAATTTAAAAAGATGTATTTGACCGAACGTTTACACCTAATCTGCTGCCTTTTCCGAATAGACTTTGGGAGCCATAACTAGATCGGCGAATAGCATAATAAGCATCTAAAACAGCTTGCTTTAATAAGTCAATTTTATCCTCTTCGGGGACGGCAAATCTTTCAATGGTTTTTAATCTAGAAATAAATTTGTGAATGATATTTTGCCTGCGTGTCATGACCGCATCATTTAAAAATTGGGTATGTAAATTCTGGAGGGCTTCCATAAAAACATCGTTTAAAGGATTAAAATAAAATTGAGGCATAAGTTATTTCCTCGTTTTTTGATTGCTATATTTTGATGTGTAGAAAAGTAATTGATAGAAGTGAAATAATAAAATTATGATGAAAAAGCTTATCACATAATTATTTTAAATTAAATTGCTTAAATGATGCAGCATTTGTTATTTTTCAAAAAATTTAATATGAGGTAATGGCTTGAAATGTTTATCTGATGTAATAAGCAAAGCATTGTGGCTTCTGCTTGTAGCATAAATAATGGCATCTGCAGCAGTCAACCAGATATTTCATATACGCTCACCTCTATCGCGCACGTTTTTTGTGTTAGCACCGGCCAGAATGCCTCGTACATCTTTTATATCTCGTTTAGGAACCAGTTCTAAGCATTCTCCTTTGAGGACAAAAATAAATTGCTGTCCAGGTTTAATATGTAATTTTTCTCGAATTTTTTTAGGGACGCTAATTTGGAATTTTGAAGAAATGGTTGCAATATACATTTTTCTTACCTTTTATTTATCGATCAATAATTAGTAATGTAAAGAATATTCTGGTATAAATCAAGTTAGCTAATTCGTATTTTTTTGATAAATAAGCCAAATTTAAAATCCGTACTTTTTACGGATCCCCGATTTCTTCCCAATGCCGTACCCTATATGCTTTTTTGATCAAAGCAGCAGCTTGTTCTTTGAAATAGATAATAAAACGCTGAAGAGTGTCAATATTATTCAGTAAAAGATTAGTCACATAGGGTTTATTAGGTGTCGTGCCAAGAAAATAAAATTCACATCCATCTGTTGTTTTTTGAATGAGGGTAAGACCATGATCAATATTAAAACAGCGTGCCTCATTTAAGATAGGTTGATGATGAGAAAGATGGGACCATACCACAAAACTTGTTTGATAATGTTGAGGATGTTTTTCAAATCCGCTAATTTGATAATATCCTTTTTCATAAAAATACTGAGTCCATTGAGGTTGGTTAGTGAGTCTAATTTCCGAGCCATCCTTATAATTACGCTAGTAGACAAGACTTGTAAGGTTGAAATGTGTTTTCAGAGGCTGAAAAACTGCATCAATCTCTGAGCTAGATGTTAAAAATAGATGCGAATTTTTGAGAGTAAATTTATTAGACATCACAATATTGTACATTATTTTTACATAAGGGCAACTATTATGGCTATGGTAAAACGAACGTTAGGAAAATTGAAGCTGGAAGTATCGGCACTAGGCTTGGGTTGTATGGGAATGTCGATGGCCTACGGAAAAGCCGATGATAATCAATCTATTAGAACCATTCAGCATGCTATACATGAGTTAGGCATGACTTTTCTTGATACGTCTGATCTGTATGGAGGGGGTCATAATGAAGGCTTAATTGCTAAGGCGCTCCAAGGAGAGGATAGGACTAAGGTGCAATTAGCGACAAAATGTGGTTTCGTGTGGTTAGGTGATGTTCATGATCGTCAATATCGTATTGATGGGTCGCCAGCCTATATTAAGCAGGCTTGTGATGCTAGTTTAAAGCGTCTAAATATCGATACCATTGATTTATATTATTTACATCGTGCAGATCGAAATATTCCTATTGAAGAATCCGTGGGTGCATTAGCAGATTTAGTGAAAGCGGGTAAAGTGCGGCATATTGGTTTATCGGAAGTTAAACCAGAAACATTACGACGCGCAGCAAAAATTCATCCTATTACCGCATTACAATCAGAATATTCTTTATGGGAACGGAAACCAGAAAAAGGAATTCTTGCTACTTGTCGAGAGTTAGGAATTGGATTTGTTCCGTATAGTCCGTTAGGTCGTGGTTTTTTGACGGGTAAAATTCGTGATACATCCACCTTAGAGCAAAATGATTTTCGGCGTATCGCTCCCAAATTTCAGGAAGAAAATTTAAAGAAGAATCTGAAAATTGCTGATATGGTTATTGAATTAGCGAAAAAGAAAAATTGTACGCCTGCACAATTTGCTTTGGCATGGCTGCTAGCGCAAGGAGAAGATATTGTGCCTATTCCAGGAACCCGGTCAATTCAACGCCTTGAAGAAAATGCGGGAGCAGTGGAGGTGAAATTATCCAAAGCTGAATTAGATGAAATTAATGAGTTAATTCCCATCGATGCAGCTGCGGGCGCACAATATCCTGAACAGTTAAATTTTGAGGTGTGATAATGAATGAGGCTCAAGCGATTACAAAAGTGGTAGAAGCCTATTTTTTGGGAGCTTACCATGGCAATGCCGAGCAGTTGAAACAAGCATTTCATCCTGATGCGCATATTACAGGAAGTTTCAATGGTCAGATTATTGATTGGAGTTTAAATGACTTCTTGGCGCGGGTAACAACTGCGCCAACAGCTGCTCAGAAAAATGAGAAATATGATAAGGAAATTATTTTGCTTGATCAGACAAGTGATGCAGCTATGGTAAAGGCACGCGTAATGGTGGGCGAGTATAGTTTTACTGATTATATTACGTTACTAAAAATAAATGGGAAATGGGTGATTAGAAATAAGAGTTTTACTACTTAATACAGCCAAGACCCATAAATAATATTTCCCCTCCTTTTAAAATAAGATAAAATAAAGTCCAAAGCAATTTGGGTAATTTAATACAATTAGTTTAAAAAAACACACAAAACAAGGAATTAACATGCCTTCAACCTTATTTTTATCAGAAATCGCAACTGACATAGCGCGCAAATATCTGCTTCGAGCACTTCCCCCCGCCCAACGGCTGCCCAGTGGGCTCTTAGATTATAGGTTGATTAGAAATGAGCCGATTAATACGAATGTACTTCATCGTGTCATTGACGGTTATACAAGTGCTTGTCGCTTAGCTGCTCTCATTCAGGTATTATTTGAATTTTATAAAAAAAATAAAAATACCTTTCTTCCCTCTCTTCAGAAAGAAATTGACGCAATTACCCCATCGAAACTTCAAGAAATAAAGGTGGTGGCTTTAATGTCGACAACAGGACGGACGAAGGTAATGGAAAAAGGGAGTAAATATAGAAAACAGGGAAAAAAAGAATGCCTTGCTTATTTAAAAGAGATGATTTCGGATGCTAACGAAAGAGAAAGGTTAGCGAACTCTATTATTGAATGTGATAGAAAAAATAAAAATGGGCTTTCTCTTGCGAGTTGTTTATTATCAGATGCAACCATGCTTGAAGATTTGCAGAGAAGGGATGATTCTCTTGATAAGGGTTGTTCCTTAACAAGGTTCGCTTTTATGTCAATTTAGTAAAATCAGAATATTCTCATTCTAATGAGGTAATCGAGGAATTTGCTGAAATTGCTTGTTATCATGCCAAGGTTATTCTTTCTCACCAAGGATTTTTGATCAGAACTATTCGGGGCGTCGATGGTAATCCCCTTCCACATTGGCCTGTCCTTACCGATTATTCTTCGTTAAAGGGAGATTTTTCAAAGTTTGAGGAGAAACAAAAAGCATTAGAATATGATCCTGCTTGTTTTGCTAAATGTGACCGCGAGGTCAAAGGGGCATTGGCTATTCTTCAACAAGAGGTATTAAATCTAGATGAGCTGTGCCATAATTTTTTTGCTAGCTTAGGGGATTTTGAAGATTTTAAGAAAAATTTCGATACCTCTCAATTTGAGAGACCTATTAACGAAGTGGAAGGCAACTTGTCTACGCCACCTCCATTGCTGGATTCTTTTTTCTATCAAGCGTTTATTGATAGCTTGAAGACACCTGAAAAGCAAAATCAATTTATTAGGGATGCAATTAACTACTTTACTCCTTATATGGGTTCACCGGTTAATTATGCGGCTTCTCGTCAAAGATTAACCTGGTCTGTGCTTTCAAATTACTTCGCAAATTTAGAGAATAAAATTGATTTATATAGACTCATACCAACTAATTTTTTTCAAAATAGTTTAATGCAGAAAAAAAATTTTGGATATGTATTGAATTATCCCACTGAAAAAATGGCATTCGATCATTTAAATACCATTCGATTCTTGTTATTACCAGAGCATGAGAGTAAATTTCGATCTCTCGTAATAAAGTATTCACGCTCTAACCGTTCTTACCAAATTATTATCAATAACGCGCAAATCGATATATTAAAATCGCTATATAAATGGAATTTTGGAAAATTCTTTCCAATTGAAGATATTCCTAGTGTCGTATTGCGATTACAAAACAATATTTTAACGGATGATGAAAATAAATATATTAATAAGATACATTCATTGTTTTCTATATTTCCCACTTTAGTCTACTTTCCTAATTCAAAAGGGGAGTTACTACTTTATCATGCACTTCAACAAAATAAAGCGAATATCGTTTTTACTTTAATAAATTTTTATCATATGGATATCAATAGCATAGTCAATGACAAAGGAGAAACCCCTCTCTTAGTTGCTGTGCAACAGAAAGACTCTACGCTATTTAAAAAGATTATGTATTCCCGTGGTGTTGATGTTAATTATAAATGTCAAGGACAGTCAGCATTATTTATGGCTGCACAGAAAGGGGATAAGGAAAAAGTTGAGTTGCTTATGTCTATTCCTTCTATTGATTTAGAAGCCCGTAATAATG
>JAJPJH010000094.1 GCA_021324335.1 Gammaproteobacteria bacterium | reverse complement strand
GTAACTGATGATGAGTACCACAAGCTGCTTCCGCAGTTTATACAGCTTTAATCAATTTACAACTGGAATGTAGTCTATCGAACGCTTACATAACAATTTAACTACTCTTCAAAAATTTATTCAGTGTTTCGATGAAGAAAAAAATTTAGAATTCGAATCTGACCTAATTAACTATTTTAATCAACTAAATAATTATTGCATCGGCGTCAATAAAGATAGTCTTTTTAAATATAATTTATCGGATCCTTCGAATACGTTAGAGATTTTAAATAAATATCTGCACGGCGATGAAATAATCAAATTGGATCCTGCTCTTCGAAAAATAAAAATATCTGCTGCGTTAAAGATTAGTGCGATAGCCATAGCTTCTAGTATTTTTACTGAAGCTATGCAAGATTTTGATAAAGATGATATTGATCAATATATATTAAAAATTCAACAGATGATAAAAAAAATGTTATCTCTTGAATTAGAGGGACAAAGTTTAGTTCTTGACCAGTTAAAGTTTCCATTAAATACTGTGCTTATAAATTATCTAGAAAAAAATGATCAATTCGATTTACTTACAACAAGTCAATCCGTTTTAGAAGAAATAATGAAAGCAATAGAAAATGAGCAATTATTATCTATACTCAATACCAAAGAAGGATATATCAACGGCAAGCAAGGTGAATTTGATTTTCTGCTTTCATCTTACAAATCTACCCTGGATTATTTCATCGATAAAAGACGGCAGCTAAATAGAAAAAATGCAGCAGCACTTAAGTTCTTAATAAAAGATGGTATGGAAAAAGAAATTGACAGACTCTTAAAAAATCAAAATGATCAAAAAACCAAGGAAGAAATTATTTTTGGCTATTTATTAGGGGTAATTTCATCATCACTCCGTAAACAAGGAAATAGTGTCAACCCACAAACAAGATCATTAGCCATCGAGATCGCACTAGAGTCAGCGAGAAATTTAATTCCCAGCAATATAAAAAATAATTACAATGTCCATCTACCAAATAATTATATAAATTTTATTATTGATATTGCAAAAATCCAACCTAAACTATGTTATGGAACAATGTTAGAAAAAACCATTCAATCAACTATTCAAATATTTGATACTCTGCTGAATAAGCACCTGAAGGAATATAAAGATAAAGAATATATTGCTTCGTTATATAAAAATATAATCATCGAGTACATGGATAAGACTCAAGCTAATGAAGAAATAATGAAGATATTGCTTGAAAAATTTATTAAATCTATTTCCTATCCCACCACCCTTCAAATGCACAGTAAATTTCAGGATTATTTAAGCCAAATAGTACCAAAATTAGGAGAAAAAAATAGGAAAATTTTTTGAATTTAAAAATTTTCACGAGAGATTCTTATCGCTTTCAAAATCTGAAAATTATGAATTAATCAAAAAAAATATTTTGCAAGAAAGCATCGATGCTATCGAAAATATTTTAAAAATCAATCACCTTAATAATACTACATTTACATTTGAGAATGAAAACCTCAAAAAAATGCGTACTACTTTAGGGAATATAAAAAATTATATAAATAATGATAATGAGTTAAATCCAGGTGATAGCAAAAATTATATCCAAATTCTTTTAGACCCATTATCTCTTTTAATTCGAAAAGAAAACGAAAATTCAAACAAATACTTCTGCGAGAAATTATTGAAATGTCATAGAATCTTGACAACCGCCCTTTATACCATGGAAAATTTATATGAAATAAAAGGTGTATATCAACCATCTATTTATTAAAAAATAAGGCTGGCATCGAGGTTCTTTTCTCCTCTATTCTCTCTAGATGCCAGCCTACGCTAGCCTTACAAAATATAATGGGACTTTCCATGTACATCTTAATATTTTCTTTGTATAATTTTAGCTACTTAGATATATCCTCATAAATGGTTAATTATGATAACCTCTATTCCTATCAATCAATTAGTAAAAAATATTTCAACTAATACACGCCATCTTGTCATTCTATTATTAGGATTTTCATCCGGCCTTCCAACTGCTCTAACAGCCAGCACTCTTCAAGCATGGTTTACCGAGGCGGGAATAGATCTTCGCACCATTGGTGCAATGACATTATTAGTTATGCCATATAGCTTACGTTTTTTATGGGCACCTTTATTTGATTATCTCACCCTACCTGGTATCGACCGCCGCCGAGGCTGGTTGTTTTTGACTCAAATAGGATTAATCATCACCATTTCAGCAATGGCTACCTTTACACCACAACACATTCTTCAACTCGGTACCTGGTCTATTCCTTGGCTGATGGTGATAGGCTTTGGCACTGCTGTTTTATCCACTTCCCAAGATATCGTCATTAACGCTTATCAAATAGAAGTGCTGCCCCACGAGGAACGCGGGTTAGGTGCTTCTATTTATGTCGTCGGATGGCGTCTCGGCACTCTTATTTCGGGCGTACTTGCGTTAGTCCTTGCAAGTCAAGTAGGCTGGAAAAATACCTATTTATTAATGGCTGGTTTAATGAGTATTGGGATCATCGCCACTTTTATTGCTCCTCCCCCACTTGTGATTCAACAAGTACCCAGAACATTATTTCTTGCTGTCATTGCACCTATTAAAGATTTCTTTGAACGCTATGGTTTAAAAACAGCGATTCTGCTCTTTTTGTTGATTATGACTTACAAAGCCAGTGATGCTTTAGCTTTAGCATTAAATACCACTTTTTTATTACGCCAGATAGGTTTTGATTTAGCCACCATTGGCTTAGTCAACAAAACAGTCAGTCTCGCTGCTTCTCTATTAGGCGGGTTAGTAGCTGGAATATTAATGACCAAAATCTCTCTCTATCGCGCTCTCATGGTGTTTGGATTCATTCAAGGGATGGCAAATTTAAGTTATGCAGTGATGGCTTATTATGGAAAAAGCTTATTTCTTCTCATTTTAGTAGCATTCTCTGAAAATTTTTGCAGCGGGATGGGCACGATTGCCTTACTCGCATTACTCATGTCATTATGCAGCATTCATCATACCGCTACTCAATTTGCCTTATTAAGCGCAATTGCTTTTTTAGCTAGAACATTCGTAGGCCCTATTGCTGCACTCATCGTGGAGGCAATTGGTTGGGGCTCATTTTTTATTATATGCTTCCTATTATCTCTTCCCACCTTATTATTTGTATATCTTAGTAAACATACTATTCAGCAATTAAAACATTCATCAGGAGCAATATGAGAATAATTACAATAATAATTTTAACTTTATTTATTTCTGTATCTGCATTTGCGACTAACATGGAGAAATTATTTTACATTACGACCGACCTTGCGGATTTTTCATATAATAGTGATTTACTTAAAGACATCAAAGACCATGCTAACGCTATCAGTATTATTGCCCCTCAAATTTATCAGCTTGATGAAAACGGCATCATCTCAGGAAATATGGACTCTAGACTTCTTGCGCTTGCCAAAGAAACTAACATTAAAATCATGCCATTAATTATTAATATTCATTTTGATCAAGATCAATTTCATAACTTTTTACATAATCCTGCCGCTCAAGAAAGAGCTATCGCTGGAATGCTTGCTTTATGTAAAAAATATCAATTCTATGGATTACAATTTGATTTCGAAAATATTAATATTAATGATAAAACTCAATTTACACATTTTTTCCAGTTGGCAGCTAACAAACTACATCAAAATCATTTTATCCTCAGTATTGCAGTGGTTCCACGTACCTCTGATATTTCTTATACAGATTATGATCGTTGGTACTTCAATAATTGGTCAGGTGCTTATGATTATGAAGCACTGGGCAAGAATAGTGATTTCATTAGCATCATGAGTTACGATAAACATACCACTCTAACCACACCCGGCCCGCTTGCACCGATGGATTGGGTAGAAAAAACGATTCAAAATTTATTAAAAGTTGTCCCAGCAAATAAACTTTCTTTAGGTGTGCCGACTTATTCTGGTTATTGGACAACAGGCATGCTCGACCCGGGAAATGTGCCAGAAAAATATAAATATCGCTCAAAAGAAACTCAAATTAGTTATTCCATGGTATTAAGCTTATTAAGCCAATTTAATCAGCCTCTAATTTGGCATGATCAATGGAAATCCTCATATGCCATGTATACTCATCATGAAAGAAATGAATATCTTTTTGTTGAAGATGCCCAGTCATTTAAGGAGAAATTAAAATTGGTTAATCTCTATCATTTACGGGGCATATCCGTTTGGAAATTAGGCATAGAAGATCCTGCGATCTGGAAAGAGCCCTATTCTAGCAGAGATTAGGAGAAGAAGATGGCTTATGGTCATCTCTTTCATCTTTTACCTCGACCTCGGGTTTCGCCGCAAACATCCCTAACGCAGATGCACCCTGTTTCTTTTCGATAGCTTCAATGCGGATTGCAGCCTGATAATATAAATATAGGTCAGCAGTATATTTAATTTCACGATAACAAATAATTGCTGAGGCTGAATCGCTATATTTCTCAAAAATTAAACCCATATCATAAAATAATGTGGGATCTTCTAACTGTCTTGCTTCTGATAATACTGATTCCAAATTGAAATTATTGTCATTCGGCGCATCCTCTATCCTTTCCAAAATTTCTTCTCGCGTAACAGGTATTTGTATATTAAATAGAGAAGAAAAATATTGTTTATCTTCTTTATGAAATGGATCGGCTTGATGAATAGCCAAAATAACCCTTTTTATATCTTCAACATTATCTATCATTTTAATTATACACATACCGCGCTCTTTCAGCGGATAAATGTGATGAAACTCGCCATACAGTAGATTTTTAGTATAAGCTTCTTTAAATTCTTCACATACGTTGGGATCTTTAAATAGGATAGTGGCTACCGTATGCGTACCTTCCTGAGTCCACCAACCAAGTTCATTAAGACTCTCATCATTTTCACGATTCTCTAAATTAAAATATAAAATTTTAGCATTTTCTTTTTGATTCAAGTATCCCAGTCGCTTCTTAACAGCACCAGCAGAAGGAAGTTTTCGATTATAATCACCTTGTCTTAACCATTTTTCAGTCATACCAACTCCTTATTTTAATGCAATGAAAGTTTAAATATTGGTAATAGAGTTCTGATAGAATTTAATTTATTTATTAAGTTTACTACCCGCCAAATAGAGTATTCAAACATTTTTCCCTCTCTACTACAAACAAATAGCTTAATTAAATTAAATGTAATACTATGCTCGCTGCAAAAGTTAGGAAGAGTTTTATTTAATTCTGGAGGATTCTATGTCAACAATTCTTTGCGTTTTATATGACGATCCTATTGGTGGCTACCCCACCTCTTATGCCCGCGAGGATCTCCCAACGCTAGACCGTTATCCTAACGGCCAAACGCTGCCCACACCAAAACATATTGATTTTAAGCCAGGTCAATTATTAGGCTGCGTATCGGGTGAACTGGGATTACGCAAATTTCTAGAAGAACAAGGTCACACTTTTATAGTTACTTCTGATAAAGATGGGCCAAATTCTCTTTTTGAAAAAGCATTACCAGATGCGGATGTCGTCATTTCTCAACCTTTCTGGCCTGCTTATCTAACAAAAGAACGAATTGCTAAAGCAAAAAAATTAAAGTTAGCTATTACCGCGGGTATTGGCTCTGATCATGTCGATCTTCAAGCAGCGATTGAGAAAGGTATCACCGTTGCAGAAGTCACTTATTGCAATAGCCATAGCGTTGCTGAACATAATGTCATGATGATTTTAGCCTTAGTGCGTAACTATATTCCTTCTTATCAGTGGGTGATAAAAAAAGGCTGGAATATTGCTGATTGCGTCACACGCGCCTATGATATTGAAGGTATGACTGTCGGTATTGTTGGAGCTGGACGAATTGGCCTAGCAACAATGAAACGATTAAAACCATTTGATGTAAAACTGCATTATACAGATCATCATCGCTTATCTGAAACAATCGAAAAAGAAGTAGGCTTGACCTATCATGCTAACGTAGAAACGATGATGCCTCTGTGTGATATTGTTGCATTAAGTTGTCCTCTTCATCCTGAAACCGAACATTTATTTAATGATAAATTAATTAGCAAAATGAAACGTGGCGCTTATCTTGTTAATACAGCGCGTGGTAAAATTTGTGATCGGGATGCTGTGGTAAGAGCACTCGAAAGCGGCCAATTAGCAGGGTATGCTGGCGATGTCTGGTTCCCACAACCTGCCCCAAAAGATCATCCTTGGCGAACGATGCCACATCATGGCATGACGCCACATATCTCCGGAACGACCCTCTCTGCACAAGCTCGTTATGCCGCAGGCGTGAGGGAAATATTAGAATGTTGGTTAGAAAATCGCCCTATTCGGAATGAATATCTCATTGCTGATAAAGGTAAGTTAGCTGGTGCTGGGGCACATTCCTATACAGTTGGTAACGCAACGACAGGCTCAGAAGAAGCTATTTTATTTGCGGAAGAAACTTAAATTTAGCTGGAACCAACACTTAGCGAGTAGGAGGCGGCTCACGCCGCCGTCCTCTCACACCACCGTACGTGCGGTGTCGCATACGGCGGTTTAAGTTAACGTTTCAACAACATCGCTTGTTGTTC
>JAJPJH010000040.1 GCA_021324335.1 Gammaproteobacteria bacterium | reverse complement strand
GGTGTATCAATAATACCAGGCGCAACTACATTAACACGGATTGGTGAAAGTTCGATTGCTAACGCTCGTCCTAATCCTTCCACTGCACTATTGACCGACGCCATTACTACTAAATTAGATTGTGGACGCTGACTGATTACGCCAGAAAAAAATACAATAGAGCCACCTGATCGCATATAAGGAATACCATATTTTGCTGCATAATATTGACCCCAAAATTTACTATCAAAACCACTTCTTGCTGTATTTGTTTCCATTGTTAAAAATGCACCTTTGGGGATAATAGAACAAGGAGTCGTGAGGTAATCAAATTCACCAATCTGTTCAAAAAAAATTTTTACTGCTTTTTCATTAGCAATATCCAATTGATAAAATTTAGTATCATCTGGCAACTCTTTTTTCATAGCATTTTCAATCGGCTTAAAACCAGTGATAACTAATTGCATATCTTGCTCTGCAGCTAATTTGGCGGTAGCTAAACCTATACCAGAAGTGCCACCAATAATGACTAAACGTTTTTTTGTAAATGACATAAGTTTCTCCCCGCTACCTAATTGCCTATTTTGTATTGTCATAAAACCTACCTCGTTTTAACGGTGGTTGATATTTGTGTAGATATATTAATAAATTTAAATCGATTTGTAAATATAAAATCGATTTAAATTTATTAAATATATGATTGAAAATTTAATCAATTATTTATATAATATAGTTACTAATTAACTAAAATCTGGAAGATATTTACTAACTAATTGAAATTTATCATATTTATGACAACTTTAATTGACTCCGTCTATGAAAAACTCCATGAAGAGATTGTTTCTGGCAATCTTCTACCAGGCCAAAGATTACATATTTCTCAGCTTGCCTCTCACTATCAAGTCGGTCTAAGTCCCATTAGAGAAGCACTTTCTAGGTTGCTTGCCACTGAACTCGTCACAGCAATAAGTCAAAAAGGATTTCGTGTTGCCCCGGTTTCGCTGGCGGATTTAAATGACATTTATACAACTCGTGCACATGTTGAAGCATTAGCACTTCGACTTTCCATTGAAGAAGGTAATGATGAATGGGAAGCAAACATTATTGCTACCTATCACCGTCTCGCCAAATTTGAATTAGAACATAACATTAAAGATATAGAAGATTACAAAGAGTGGGAAATTCGACACCGTGCTTTTAACTTAGCATTAATAAGTGCTTGCGGCTTAAAACATTTATTACGAATTCAGCATCAACTTTATAATCTTACTGAGCGTTATAGAAGACAATGGTTAACTGCTGGTATTAAACAACTGGATGGGTTGCCTTATGCCAAAGAGCAGAAAAAAATAATGGATGCAGCTTTAGCGCGAAATGAAGAACTTGTGACAAAATTACTGCGTAAGCATTACGAAAATGCAATAAAGATTATAGGATCTTATTTTTTGAAACATAATCTATTTGATCAGACATGTTTTGGTGTTTAATTTAAAGAGAGGAATTAGTAATGAAAATATTAAAGGAAATAGTTTTAGTTACAATTTTATTTTTGCTTACTATCGTAGAAACTGCAAATGCACAAACTCCGATAGACATTAAGGATAATGAGCTAGTAAAACCAAAATCGATTACTATCGATCGCTCTCTTGATAAATCTACAGCTGATCAGATCATCCACACAGCACAGCTTTTTTATACTTTTTGGAATACAGGCGATCAGAAATATCTTAATGCTGGTGTTTCTCCAAATTTTATCGATAATACGCTTCCTGCAGGTCGGCCACAAGGACCTGAAGGATTAAAGTTTGCGTCTAACAATTTTCGCAAGGCTGTTCCCGATCTTCATTGTACATTAGAGGATTTATTAGTAGTTGGAGACAAGGTTACTGCCCGCCTGCTTTTTACTGGTACTTTTAAAGGTAAATTTAAAGAGCATCCACCAACAAATAAACCAGTAAAGTTTTTTGCTATCGATATTTTGCAGATAAAAGATGGAAAATTAATCCAAGATTGGCACTTGGAAGATAATTTGACTTTACTACAGCAATTAGGTGCTATCAAAATGCTATAAATTAGATGATACAACTTAATTGGTATTTATTATTAGAATATATTATAAATTGGATGAAAAATTAAAGATTTGTTAAAGCGCTTCATGAAGCGTTTGCACTTGCTTCGTCTGAATTAGCTTGATTAAACCAAATTTGCCATTCTTTAACTTTGCCGTTGGATAATTTGTATAGGTTCATAACATCCAATGTAACATACTTATTATCCGGAACATAAAATGCATTTTGTTTTACATGAAATGCAATACGGGCATTCGCTACAATGATATCTTTTATTTCACTTTTTAAGTCCTGATATTTTTTGTGTATATTAGGTAAACGTGATTTCAAATCATTTAAATCAAATTGTTTTGACACAGAATGATTTAATAATATAAGGTCAGAAGCAAAATATTGATCAAGCATATGTTCATTTCGGGGGGCAAATGCGGTTACAAATGAATCGAACGCAAATTTATTTGCATCATTGTTGGCTATCATAATATCCCCCTTATCGAATAAAAATGAGTTTAACAAAATTGGAGAATCGCTGCTACCTTCGGTATGAATTTTAATAATCTATTGAGGTTGCATTTAAGATTTGAATCTATTTACCAGGATGTTTTTTATACAAAAATTGGCAAATTTTCTAAAATCTAGTTTGCTGGATGCTTAATAGCTGATAATATTTCTCCTTAAATTGACCTTTTGAGATTCTTAGTCATGACTTTTTATCCCTTCAAAGTTTCTTCAATAGTGGTTGCCATTATTTTTTCTTTTATTATTAGTTGTAAGTTTGCAAATGCTCAACAGATTAAAATCATCTCAATACAGGAAAAACTAACAGAGCTTGAAGCTTCTTCTAAGGGGCGGATTGGTATATCCGCAATAGATACAGCAACTAATAGGCGTATACAATATCGTGCTGAAGAACGTTTTCCATTTTGCAGTACCTCTAAAGTAATGAGTGTTTCAGCGATTTTGAAATACAGTATGACAGATAGCCATTTTTTACACCAAAAAATGACTTACAAAAAAGCGGATCTCCTTACTTATTCACCTATTACGGAAAAATATCTTAATGATGGCATGACTATTTCCGAACTGTGCGCAGCAGCGATCACCTATAGCGATAATACGGCAATCAATCTTCTCTTGAAAAAGCTGGGAGGGCCTAAAGCTGTGAGTGCCTTTGCTCATTCCATAGGGGATGATACTTTTAGGCTGGATCGCTGGGAACCTGAATTGAATTCAGCCATACCCGGGGATGTACGTGATACCACTACGCAAGCAGCAATGGAAAAAAGTTTACAACAACTAGCATTTGGAAATGTATTAGCATTGCCCCAACGTGAACAGTTACAAGCTTGGCTGAAAAATAATACAACCGGCGATACCAGAATCCGTGCGGGCGTCCCTAAGAATTGGCTTGTTGGTGACAAAACGGGGACAGGGGATTATGGGACAACAAACGATATTGGAATAATTTGGCCACCGGGTTGTCAACCGATCATTGTGGCAATATATTTCACTCAGAATAAAAAAGATGCGTCTCCTCGTAATGATGTTATTGCATCGGCGACGCGTATGTTAATTAAAGAATTTGCACATACTGATCAATGTGTTGAATTGGATCTTGCTTGATAATCATGAAATTCGAAGAATTTAAATTTTTTATACAAGCAAGACTAATTTTCAATATGGAACAAGTCTGTAAGTCCTTTTATAGGGGAGACTTATTTTATTCAGATTCTTTTCAGATAGAAAATGAGAAACATCTTCGAAGCGCAACCTCTCTAAATAGTATTCAGCCTATTATTTTAGGAGGAGAAATAGTTAACCAAACTCAAAAAGTTTTAATTTTGCATAATAATTATCATTTAAAAAAAGGTTTTAGTGCGGTTGCTGTCCTTCAAGAAATTTTATTCTCAAAAACATCCATGGATTGTAATGGTGCCATCCAATTAGCTTATTATCTAACTTTATTAGATGCATTTAAATTATTTTATAAAACAAATGCTCAAAGAATATTTGATGAGATTTTCACAGGAAATGAAGAGGATTTTAGCGGATTAAGTTTTGGTACAATGGGAAATTGTCTTCCTTCTTCTCCTGATCGTCCCCTATCTCCTATCCATTATTTTGTGGTATTTGATGAAACTATTACGCTGGATCACTTGAAAGCATCGCCAGAAAAATATATAGGCGCAAGATTTCGCATGGGTGGCTCCCCTAAGTATTTAACTAAACATCTATCAGGGAGTGCTTCAGGATGGAATATAGTATTCAAAGAATTAAAAAATGGTGAACCCATATTTTTGGGCGCAATGAATCAAGCTACTCCTTACACAATGACATTAGCGGAGTTGAAAGAAATTATGATTTCTAGCTTTAATAAATTCCCAGCCTGGGAACAAAAATCCTATGCACGTTTTTATGCAAGTAAAAATGATCCTAATGCTATTATTGGATTTATAAATGGGGCGATAAGTTTTGATTTTAAAAGACTCTATGAGGAACTTCATGAGGTTAAAAATCTGAAATCAAATCTTACTAAATTTATAAGAATAAATAGCAAAGATAAAATACCTATTATGCCAGCAAAAGATTCAGTCCAAATACGATCTCAATTTTTTATATCTCCAAGAGATGCTCTTCTTTTTAAGAAAAAACTAGATAAATCATTTATTTTTGCTGATGACACGAAAATCAGTCAAAGAAAAAAGCAACCTATGCAAAAAATTCATGATGATATTAAGATAGTTGATACTCAAATTTATAGATATCCTTCCAGATGATGATACACTTTTGAGTTATAAAAATCGTGGAAAATTTAGAGCTAGCAAGAATCAAAGGAAAGTAAAAATGCGTTATATTGGTTTTATTTTATCATTGATACTGATCGTTTTAGCGAATTCAACCTTTGCACTTACCCCTCAAAATTATCTTTATACTTCTTCTGGTAATCTGGTCAAAATCCAGGGCCTAATTACTCGTTCGGATATTCAAGGCGTTCAAGTTATTTATAATTGGAAGTCATTAGAAAAAAACAAAGATGAATATGACTTTTCTGCTATCGAACAGGATTTAAATTATCTTAATAAGTTACATAAAAAATTATTTATTCAAATTCAAGACCATTTTTTTAAGCCTGATGCTAAATATATTCCTGCTTATCTGATGCAAGATCCTATCTATCAAGGGGGTCTCGTTCCCCAATATGACCATCCCGGAGAAAATGCCCCCGTAGCTCAAGGGTGGGTAACTCAACAATGGAATCCTGCGGTTCAAGCTCGGTATAAAAAACTACTTTTTATGCTTGGGCAAAAATTTGATGGTAGGATTTTGGGCATTAACTTACCTGAAACAGCGATTGATATTGACCAGAAACAGGATAAGACAGGATTTAGCTGTGATAATTATTTTAGAGCCGAGCTTGAAAATTTAAAATTTGCACGGAACGTTTTTAAGCGCTCTCAGGTGGTGCAATATGTCAATTTCTGGCCCTGCGAGTGGGATAACGATCATCATTATATGTCGCGCTTATTCGCTTTTGCTGCCCAAAATGATATTGGGCTTGGAGGACCAGATATTGTTCCTAATAAGAAAGCTCAAATGAAAAACGCTTATCCCTTCTTTCATCGCTATAAGGGAAAATTGCGCCTGATAGCTATGGCGGTTCAAGAACCCACTCTGACTTATATTAATCCTAAAACGAAAAAACCATTTACCAAAGAAGAAATAATTAATTTTTCTGAAAACTATCTAGGGGCAAATATTATTTTTTGGAGTCCCTCATCACCTTGGTTGGAAGGCCATCCTATAAAGAAATAATCGTTCATGAGGCGTACCAAAAACAAAAAAGCTAGCATTGCGAGCGAAGCGAAGCAATCTAGAAAGCTATATTGAGATGATTAGCATGCTGGATTACTTCGCTTCGCTCGCAATGACGAATCATCACTTTAATCTAATAATCCATACTGTTTTAATTTCTTCCTCAGCGTTCCGCGGGAGATACCCAAGATTTGCGCCATCTTCACTTGATTATAATGGGTATGATTAATTAACACTTCCAATAATGGCCGTTCAATTTCTTCCAATAAAATTGCATAAAAATCGACCGGCTGCTCACTACCAACATTATTGAAATAATTGCGCAGTGTATCTTTTACCACCTGTTTTAAGGTGATTGTTTGTAAATCGTCCACCATTGCCATCTTTTTACTCATAAATCAAAACCCCCTACTGTCCCTAGCTTTAGTTATCTCTTTCCGTGATGGATAAATAATCGATCTCCATCAAGTTTTGAATGATGGAGATCTCATAATGTCAGGACATCTTATGATGTAATATCAGTTGTTTCTTCTAACTCTGTGTCTTCTGTAGCAGTTTCGAAAACTTCCATCATAGGTTCTTCTTCTTGTTGCATGACGGGTTCTGGAGGAGAAGCACGTTTCATTTTTGGTTTGGAAGCCATTTTGGCTTTTTTCTTTGCTTTCGCTTTAAGTTTTACTTTCTTAGCACTCTTAGCACTTTTTTCCCACTCTTTTTCGAATTGGATTAAATGCTTCTGTAATGCCATTAGTTTATCCTGGGTTTCTTGCATGGATGCAACAGATTGAGTGGCTTCTTCTAATTGCTTACTCAGCATCTTGTGGGACTTGATTAATTCATTATGCGCTTTTTTGCTGATGTTATATTGTTTTTTACCCGCGGAGGTATGCGTATTCTTTTCCTCTGCTTTCATACGCATTTCCATTTTCTTCATTTGCATGCTTAGCTTATTCAGGGCTTTTGCTAATTTCTTTTCTTTCTTTTCAGCGACACTTATTTCTTTTTTCAGCTGTTTAGTTAATTTGGTAGGCGTTTTAAGAAAATCCATTTCTAATTTTTGCGTAGTAGCCATGGATGAAGAACGGCGTTTCGCTGCACTCTTTGCGTTTTTTTTACGTGGCATATTCAATAATCCTCTGCGAACAATAGACTAAGACGTTAAAATTTAACATCGATCTACTTTAAAAGTCTACTGAATTGCAGAGATATTGATTTAACTCCCATAACACTTTAAAGTAACCATCCAATATACTCAAAAATCAGCCTGATTATTCCTGATCTAGGAGTTTTAAGCAAAATGAGTAACGCCAGTTTGAAAGAGCAATTACAAGCAGTCGCTTCCCAGTTGTCTGAGACCACCGGGAAGGAACGAAAATCTCCGAATAAGTTTCGGCCGGCCGAGAAACCTAAAAAGCCGAAGCCGCGATGGTTGGATTATGTCCAATATGGGGTAGAATTATTGAAGGTATACTTCCCCGCCAGCTTTAAGGAGCCAAATCACGTGCGACCTTTGAAAAAAGGGATTAAGCAAGATTTACTCATGCGCTTAAGCACGCTGGATATTGTGACGGAAGATAAAGCCTGTATGGTAAAAAGCTTGGCTTATTATGTGAATACAGCCGCTTATCATAAGAGTGTGGTAGAAGGCGCCACACGCTTTGATTTAGATGGTAACCCAGCAGGGGTAATTTCGGCTGAGGAAGCGCAGTATTCAAGTGAACGCTATCAAGCTAAATTAAAAGCCAAGCAACCTGCGCCCATGACGGAATAGCTGTTGGCAGTAGATTCTCTATGTCATTCCCGCGAAAGCGGGAATCTGTTTGTAATGTACTTGTATGTACGGCGGCGTTTTACTATGAGGTTCCCGCTTTTGCGGGAATGACCTCCGGGTGCGGAGGTCCTCTAATGGCAAAAAGCTCCTCCCTTTTGAATACAATTTACCCTAGGTGGAATGAGGATTCTCTGGCATAATGTTGCCACATGAAGTGACTAATAAAATACGAGGAGAATTTATGGGGCAGCTATCCCGCTGCATTTCGCCAGCGACATTATTTATGTTAAGTGTCAACGCTATCCTCGGGTCAGGATGGTTGTTTGCGCCCCTCTATGCTGCCAAAATTGCAGGCCCTGCTGCCTTAATCTCTTGGGTAATTGGTGGTCTTGCCGCCATTTTAATCGCTTTCACATTCGCTGAATTATCTGCCATGTTGCCTGTTGCAGGGGGAACAGCCCAGATTCCTCAGATTAGCCATGGCGGCTTAGTTAGTTTTATTCTTAGCTGGATAGGTTGGCTATCCATGTTGATGCTGACCACTGTCGAAGTCCAGGCCGTCCTGCAATATGCCGCTTTATTTTTTCCTTCCTTAATGCATGCCGTGGACGGTGCCCAAGTACTGACACCCTGGGGGTTGTTATGGGCGGTGGTGCTCTTATTTATTTTAAGCTTCATTAATCTTATGAGCTCCAGCAGCTTATCTCGGTTTAACTTTATATTATTTATTTTTAAAGTATTCGTGATTGTCATCATGATCTTTTCCATTAGCCGTGCTCAATTTAATACTCAGAATTTTTCCGGCTTATTTTCTTCCATGGGATCCACTCAGGGCTGGCAGTCGATTTTAACCGCCATTGCAGCAGGCGGGGTGGCTTTAGCTTTTAACGGTTTTAAGAATGGTGTGGAATTAGCTGGTGAAGCGAAAAATCTGGCGATTGCAATTCCCTTAAGCACAGCAGGTTCAGTGGTTGCCTGTATGCTCCTCTACCTGGGATTGCAAATCTGTTTTATTGGCGCCCTAGACCCTGCTTCCATCAAAAATGGCTGGCACCATCTCAGTTTTATCGGGGATGTCGGGCCGTTTGCTGGGTTAGCAGCGGGGCTCGGTTTATTGTGGTTAGTGAAGCTGCTTTATGTGGATGCTGTAGTTTCTCCTTCAGGCGCTAGTCTCATTTATGTTACTGCCACCGCACGTATCTTGTATGCAATGAGTCAAATAGGCTATGTGCCTAAATTTCTCTCCCGTTTAAATCGTCAGCATCTTCCGATGTATGCCATTCTGGTTAATTTTTTCTGCGGTATTTTTACCTTCCTCCCATTACCAGGCTGGCAAGCGATGGCCAATTTTCTCGTTTCCATTTTGGTTATCACTTATGCCATGGGCCCTATTGCACTTTTAAGCTTACGCCGTACCTTGCCTGAGAAGACACGTCCTTTCCGTCTCCCGGCAGCCAACACGCTCTGCTTATTGGCATTTTATTGCTGTAACTTATTTAGTTATTGGACAGGCTGGAAAAGCATGTCTAAACTGCTTGTTGCCTTAGTGATCGGCCTTATTGTTTTTGGTATCGCTTATTATCGCGGTAATATCGATATGAAAAAGCATGAATTGAAATCGGGCTATTGGTTTATTTTTTATATTGCTGGATTGGTCTTAATTTCCTATTTAGGCGCATTCGGCGGTAAAAATATCATTCCATTTGGCTGGGACTTTCTAGTAATTGGTTTATTTAGTACGGTTGTCTTGCATATAGCGGTGGGTAGCCGTGCTTCGACATTAATCTTTAAGCCTGGAGAAAGTTATGGAGAACAGCAATCCCCTAGTAAAGGTAACCTTGTTAGAATCGGGCATCTTACAAATTACGCTGAATCGCCCTGAGCAATTGAATGCATTAAGCCAGGAGGTTTTGCAAAGGCTAGACGAGATTTTTCATCAAGCTAAACAAGATCGGGCTGTTAAAGCCGTTTTATTGCATGGTGAAGGTAAAGCATTTTGTGCAGGCGCAGATATTAAGCAATTAGCGCCCTTAAATGGCCATGAAGGATTAGAATTTGCGCGTTTTGGGCAAGCTGTTTTTCGTCGTTTGGAATTACTAGGTAAACCCTCTCTTGCCGCTATCCATGGTTTTGCTTTTGGCGGCGGTTGTGAGTTAGCTATGGCCGCGACATTGCGTATAGCAACAAAGACAGCCGTATTTGGTCAACCTGAAATCAAACTAGGCGTCATACCTGGTTTTGGTGGTACCCAGCGTTTGTCACGTCTGATTGGAAAAGGGCGTGCGTTAGAAATATGTTTAACAGGACGACGTTTTACGGCGGAAGAAGCATTTCATTGGGGATTAGTAAATGAGTTAGCCGCGCCTGAGGATTTATTAATGCGGGCTAAAGCCTTGCTAATAGAATTAACACAACTTGGTTCTATTGCACTCGAAAGTATCCTGACGACGATTCATCAAGGTTATGATCTTTCTTTAGAAGAAGCATTTGAATTAGAAGCTGCACATTTTGGCTTATGCTGTGCGACGGCAGATAAACGTGAAGGTGTAAAAGCCTTTCTCGAAAAACGGACGGCAGTGTTTAGCGGAGAATAATCCTATGGATAAACTGGTAATATTTGAAGAAATGCCAGGAAAAGGTGGCGATATTGGATTAATTACCTTAAATCGTCCTAATGCCTTAAACGCTTTAACCTATGAGATGATTCAACTCTTACAAACGCAATTAACTCAATGGGCGGTAGCACCGCAGATTAAAGCTGTTATCATTCGTGCGGTCGAAGGACGTGCTTTTTGTGCGGGTGGAGATTTACGTTCTCTTTATGAAAATATAAAAAACCATCACCCTGGCGTTCTCCAGTTTTTCCGGCATGAATATCAATTGAATCGATTTATTTTCCATTTTCCCAAACCCTATATTGCCTTATTAGATGGCATTACCATGGGCGGTGGTGCAGGGATTTCTATTCATGGCTCACATCGTGTGGTGACGGATAATTTACTGTTTGCGATGCCAGAAACTGGTATTGGCTTTTTTCCAGATGTGGGAAGTACTTATTTCTTACCACGCTTGCCAGGGAAAATAGGTTTTTATTTGGGATTAACTGGCGCTCGCTTAAAGAGTGATGATTGTATTGCCTTGGGGCTTGCACAGCATAAAGTACCGCGAGAATCTTTTGCTGAATTAATCCAAACCCTCGCGCAACAGCCTTTTGAAAAAGAGGCGAATCATACTGTCACCCAGATCATTAAGTCATTTGCTTGCTCAGTGAACTCATCTTGTTCATTGCTAGAGCAGCAAGCAGCAATTGATGGGTGTTTTTCTGGCGAAACAATGGAAGCTATTTTCCAAGCCTCATCCCACTCGTCCAATACTCGTTGTAAAGAAGCAGCATTAGAGATGGCAAAAAAATCTCCTACAAGCCTAAAAGTCACCTTAAAAGCATTAGAGGTAGGAAGGACGCTTACATTCGACCAGTGTATGCAGCAGGAATATCGCCTCGTTTCTCATTTTCTCCAAGCCCATGATTTACTTGAAGGAATCCGCGCGGTCATTATTGATAAAGATCAAACACCTCACTGGAAACCTGATAATTTACAACAGATTACTTTAGAAGAGGTGAACAATTATTTTGCACCTGTCGCAGAAGAATTGGTGTAAGCACCTAATATGGCTTATACTAAAAATAGAGAGAAGATAAATTTAAAAGGAGGTAAAAAAAGACATTAAAATAAATAAGTTATCTTATTATAAGAACCAGAAAAAAGAGGAGATTATCCGTATGTTACCTGTTCAAATAACCATCCGTGATTTTGATTTTTCTCCTGCCTTAGAAGAACATATCCGTAAACGAGCTGAAAAGTTAACTCGTGTTTGTAATCGAATCAGTAGTTGCCGTGTGGTCATTGAATTGCCGCAAAAGCATAAGCATCAAGGCAAATTGTACAATGTTCGTATTGATATGACGCTTCCAGGAAGAAAAGAATTAGCAGTGACGCGCAAATGTGATGAAGATGTTTATGTGGCGATTCGGGATGCCTTTGATGCGGTTGAACGGCAATTGGAAGAACATTCTCGCATACGTCATGGTCAAGTAAAAACGCATAATGCCGTTATGCATGGGCATATTACCCGCCTGATCCCTGAAGAAGGATATGGATTTATTACAGGAGTTGATGGAACTGAGTATTATTTTAGCATCACGAACGTGCACCATCCTCACTTTAATCAATTAGCAGTGGGCGATGCAGTGGAATACATTGCACATGCAGTGAATGAAGGGTGGCAAGCACATCATGTGGTAAAGGAACGTTATAATCACGCCGAAGTGTAGTAGAATGGTGCCTTTTTAAATAATGACAAAGGAGCCATTTTATGCAGCTTATCCAGCGGTTAGACGCGATTATTGCGGAGCGTCATCTTTTAAATCATAAATTCTATCAAGCCTGGTCTCGCGGCGAGCTCAGTCAAGAAATCTTACAACGGTATGCCGCTCAGTATTACCATCAAGTTAAATCATTTCCTCTTTTTATCTCCCGTACCCACACGCGTTGTCCAAACATTAAGGTCCGTCAAGTGTTGGTAGACAACTTGTATGATGAAGATATGCATGATCATCCTGCATTATGGATGAAATTTGCTCAGGGAATGGGAGTTAGCCGTGCCGACGTATTAGATGAAGTGCCAATTAGAGAGACAGAGGTAATGGTGAATAAGTTTTATGAGTTGGCAGAGCGTAGTTGGGAAGAGGGGCTATGTGCTTTATATGCTTATGAATGCCAAGTGCCTGAGGTATCAGCCTCTAAGATTGCCGGTTTAGTGGATTTTTATGGCATCAAAGATGAAGAGACACTCGCATTTTTCAAAGAACATCAAGTGTACGATGTGGAGCATTCAAAGGGAGTTGCTGAGTTAATTGAACAATACGTAGAACCTGAACGGGCAGAACGCGCAACACGTGAAGCCGCAGATGCTTTGTGGGGATTTTTGGATGGTATGTGCAGAATAGGAAATATTGCGTGTGAAGGGGTTTGCCATTAACTAAAAAGCTCGTCCCACGCCAGCTTGAGCCGTGGGACGACAAATAAAATAAGGAAGCTAGTTAAGGAATATAGGTAGCGCTAAAGTTTGCAGTACTTGAGTTAGGACCGTTTAGCACACACGTGTTAATCGTCGTGCCTGCTGCCGCTGGGCTAATGGCAGCTGAGGTAATGGTATACCCAGCAGGTAAGCCCCCCTGTAAGGCAGTAGCCACATCTGTACAATTAGCAACAGCATTCCCTAAGGAGGAGTTGAGACTTCTAACAGCATAATTATTAGCATTTGCTGAAGATAATGCGCCAGCAACAGCAGCCGTTGCGGCTGACTGAGCATTGGTAGAAAGATTGAAAAACTTCGGAATAGCAATCACGGCGAGAATACCAATGATGGCAATGACAATGATTAACTCGATAAGAGTAAAACCAGATTGCTGATTACGCATATTAATTAACTCCTGTGGCTATAAAAGGGGCGGTGGTAGAACCAGGACCTGTCAATGTACAAGAAATACTCGTATCGGGTGAAACAGCCCCAGGAGTAACGGTATAACCCGGGGGTAATCCTCCCTGTAGCGCATTAATAACATCTGTACAATCGGCAATAGGAATCCCAAAGGAAGTGCTTAAATTTCTAGCAGCGTAGTTATTAGCATTTGCAGACGATAATGCCCCTGCTACGGCCATGGTAGCAGCCTGTTCGGCGTTAGAGGTAATATTAATAAACTTAGGAATAGCAATGGCAGCTAGAATAGCGATAATGGCAATTACCATCACAAGCTCAATCAGAGTAAAACCTTGCACTGCCGACGCCATAATCTCATCCCTAAGATTGTTGCTACGAGTGAACTAAATTTATCATATTCCAGATAGGTAAATAAATACCCAATGCTAGAATCAATACCATCCCAGAGATAATCCCCATTAACAGGGGACCCATCAAATCATTTATCCGTTTTAAATCAAACTCAATTTCATTGGCATGAAAATGGCCGATATAATTTAATGCCGGACTCAGTTCCCCATTTTTTTCTCCTACCGCTAGGATTTGTCTTTCCAGATGAGTAAATAAATCGACTTTCTTAATCGCTTGAGTAAAAGGGACGCCTCTTTCGATGGCATTTTGCATTTCTGAAATTTGGGCGCCAATATAAGCATTAGGTACGATGTTTTTGACTAAAATTAAACTTTGCGTGATAGCAATCCCAGAATTCAAGATAATCGCCATAGCCTGGCAAAATCGAATTAAAATAATCCGTTTTAATAAGTTGCCAAACACGGGAATTTTCAATTCCATTTTATGCCAGCGATACTTTCCTTCTGGGGTTCTCAAATAACGGTAGATTAAAACGGTAGCAATAATCAGAATAGCGAGGAGAATATAAAGATCATGCACAAAAAAATTAGAGATGCCAATTAATATCCGTGTTTGCCAAGGTAGTGTCACGCCAAGGCGGCTAAAGAAGCGAGAGAAAGTGGGAATAACAAAGAAATTTAATACAATAATCGCTATACCAATGGTTATCAGTACAAATATCGGATAACGAAACGTGGAACGGATTTGCTTAATAGTGGATGCTTCAAATTCGAGGTATTGATGAATATGCCCGAACGCATCGCCTAAATGACCGGTATTTTCACCGATCTGAATAATATTCACCATTAAGGGCGAAAAAACAATCGGATAATATTGCATGGCCGTCGCTAAGCTTTCACCTTTTTCTAAATGTTCGATCAGGCCGTCTAAGGCATTTGCAAGACGGCGGCTACGCGTATGGCTGCTTAACTGTTGTAAAGCAGTGATGATAGGAACGCCAGCATTATGCAGAAGCTGCATTTGGCGTGCAAATACGGCTAATTCATTGGTATGCAGCGTTTGGCCTTGGAACCAATCTTGCAGTTTTTCAAAATAACGCGACCGTTCTTTTATGAGAGTAATGCGAATCGGAAAGATGCCTTCTTTCGTTAATTCCATATTCAATTGATCAGCGTTAGCAGCAATGCGTTGCCCGGTACGAAGATTGCCTTCTTTATCTCGTCCTTGATAATTGAACTGCGGCATAGGGAATGCCTCTCCGTCAAATGGCTCCCGCCATACTGATGACTTCTTTTACGGTTGTGATGCCTTTCACCGCCAAATCTAAACCCGCGTGTAACAATGAGCGATACAGCGGCTGCTGCTTAGCTAGATGGGTAAAGGCACTGGTATCAGCTTTACGTAAAGCTTCTGTTAATTCCCCTGCAATAGGTAAAAATTCAAACACGCAAACACGGCCTGCATAACCGGTATGATGGCAGTAGGAGCAGCCTTCGCCCTGCTTGAAAGTGGTTTTATCATAATGATGATGGCCCACTGATTCTAACCAGGCTTTTTCCGCATCCGTTAGGGGATCATCTACAATACATTTTTCACAAATATGCCGCACTAAACGTTGTGCCAGAATACAACGTAGTACACTTGCCACTAAGTAGCCTTCAGCACCCATGTCTAATAATCGCGTCATCGTACTGATAGTATCATTCGTATGTAATGTTCCTAACACTAAATGGCCTGTCATCGCTGCACGCATGGCAATTTCCATCGTTTCATGATCACGAATTTCACCAATCATGATAATATCAGGGTCTTGACGCAAGATAGCGCGCAGGATATTTGCAAACGTTAAATCAATTTTAGGATTTACTTGGATTTGATTGATACGCGGCAAGCGATATTCAACTGGATCTTCGACGGTGATGATTTTATCTTCTGGTTTATTAAGCTCATTTAATGAGGCATAAAGTGTTGTTGTTTTACCGCTACCTGTAGGACCAACAATTAAAAGTAATCCATAAGCTGCAGATAACGATCGAAGATAATACTCATAAATCGCTTCCGGCATGCCGATTTGATTAAGTTTCAATAAGTTGCCTGATTGATTCAAGAGGCGCATCACCAACGATTCACCATACTGGATAGGGAGGGTAGAGACACGTACATCATAACTTTTATTTTTAACATTGATACTAAAACGTCCATCTTGTGGCAAACGTTTTTCTGCAATATTTAGACCAGAAACTAATTTAATACGTTGCACTAATGCTTGTGCCACTGTTTTTTCTTCCACAATTTGTTCTTGTAACACACCATCTACGCGCAATCGGATACGTAATACATTTTCACCTGGTTCAATATGAATATCAGAAGCATTAATTTGGGCAGCATCTTCAAAGATTGAGCGAAGTAAATTAACAACAGGTAAATCTTCAGAGGTAAAATCTTGTTTTTCTGAAAAAAGATTTATTTCATTAGGCGTTAATTCAGCAGATAAAGTTTCAGCAAAATGTGTAATTTCTTCAGTACGGCGATATAAATTATCTAATACATACAGTAAATCTTCCTCGCGAATGAGAGCAACATCGATACTTTTATTTAAGGTACGCTCAATTTCTTCATGGGCTAACAAATCTTGCGGATCAACCATGCCAACTAATAAACGATCACCATTTTCTTTAAGTACAATAGAACGATAATGTCTAGAATAAAATTCAGGAAGTAATTTTACTAAATTGGGTGTCAGAGGATAATCTTTCAAATCAATGTAAGGGATATGTAATTGTTCAGCTAATAAATGTAATAATTTTTCTTCTTCAATGTAACCTAAATCAACTAAAATCCGACCGATTTTTTTATCAGTCTTTTTTTGCTCTGCAAATGCTTTCTCTAACTGCTCTTTTGTAATCAAGTGCTTATCAAGCAGCATTTCCGCGATGTAAGTTTTAGTTCTTCTCATCGATTTTCTCTTGTAAGGATTGGAGACGTTGCTGTAAGTAATTCAGAAAAGCCATGTTTAAATGACCTTCTGCCATAGCAGTTTTATAAGCATTTAACGCTTCTTGCGTATTTCCTAATTTTTCTAATGATAATCCTAATCCAAACCACCAATTACCGTTATGAGCATTGAGAGATAGTAATTCTTTATAAATTTTGGCGGCCAATAAATCATCATTATTGCGTTCATAAAGTGTGGCCATAAAAGAATAATAATCCGGATCTTCATCTATAGAAGGAGAAGCACTTTGCAGTAATGCCAGTGCTTCGCGGCTTTTTCCTTCCGTCGTTAGCATTCTGGCTTTAAGTTCAATGTAAGGAGGATAAGTAGGATTTAAATGTAAGCCTTCATCGATATATTCTTGTGCTTTTCCTAGCTGGCCTCGGTCTATTAATACAGCGATGAGTGAGACGCGAGCGTCTTTTTGGTCAGGATCTGCTTTCAATAGTGCAGTTAAGCTATCAATAGCTGCTTGGAAACGGCCTTCTCTCGCTAATGCGAGAGCGTTATTGTATTGTTGGGAAAAGAGAGTTTCCATAGCCGGCGTTTTGACTAAAGGATTAAGTTGTACGCTATGTGTATTCGCTGAAGAGGAGGAAGCAAAGGCAGCAGTTTGATACTCAAATGCAATGACTAATTCTGGGTTTTTTTCTTCTTCATTCAGATTAATATATTTAACAGCGACACCCGGGGCATAAGAAATAATAAATTCTATGCTGTCATTAATTTTTTTAGTAGTAATATGCTCTATCGCTGTATTTAAGTAATTCACTGCGGGCAGTTCAGATTGTAATTGAGAATGATCGATGAGGATCGCTAATTGGTTATGCATTTCATCACTGACAACACGATAAAGTGCTCTATGATCCAACAAAAATGCGATCTCAGTAATATTATCTTTTACTTGTAAGGTAATACCTGTAATTGAAACTGGTTTTAACCAGGTAGCATCTATTGCTGCTGTATTATTAGGGTGAGGGGCATCAAATAAGGGATGTTCAGTCGTTAGTGTTGGTAATGAAGAGATAGCATGTTTTTTACCAAAAAATAATGACAGAAATAAAATTAATAAGAGAAAAACAAGAATACCTAATAATAAAATGGTATGTCTTCTTAATAATAAATTAGTAGCAGAGGAATTATTGTTAGGTAAAGCAAAATAAGGCATTTCTTGATGGCGTATTTTGCGTTTCTCTAAATCCTTGAGTAAGTTATTAATCAAGCTCATTTAATAGGTTCCATGCCAAGTAAAACGACAAATACCGTTAGCGTAGTCAATAAAGCAATAACAATGGTGAGCTTAACTAATGTTGATTTTCTATAAAATTTAGCGGCTTCCGTATCATAGACAGCTACTCGGACAGCTTTATGATCGATTTGATAATTCCCTTGTCCATAGGCAACGAGTAAAGCTTTATGCGATAAAATATTAACAATGCGAGGAATCCCATTGCTTGCACGATAAAGTAAATTTTTTGCCCTTTTAGTAAAGAGATTACCGCGTGTATAACCTGCAACTGCTAAGCGATGGTGAAGATAAATATCTAAATCTTCACGGTTCATTAAGGGTAAGCGATACGAAAAAGTAATACGTTGTTTTAATTGTCGTAAGTGTGGCTGGTTTAAACGGTCATCTAATTCAGGTTGGCCAAACAAGACGACTTGCATTAATTTCGAATTCCCTGTTTCTAAATTCGTCAATAATCGAACTGTCTCCAAGCTCTCATCACTTAACGCTTGTGCTTCATCAATTAGAAGAACCACTTTTTTTCCAGCAGCATAAAGTGAAATAAGGTGTTGGTAAATAGCTGTTAATAACTCATGCTGATCTTGCCATCGGGCAGGATCTAAGCCGAGTTCTCGGACAAATGCTTTTCGCAACTCTAAGGGTGTTAAGTCAGGATTAGGAATATAAGCAGTAATAAATTTTTCATCTAAGCTTTCTAACAATTTTCGACAAAGCAAGGTCTTACCTGAACCAACTTCCCCTACAATTTTGATAAATCCTTCATTGCTATGAATACAAAATTGCAAGGTTTGTAACGCTTCTTGATGGCCTTTGAGTTGGCAAAAGAAAGAAGGATTTGGCGTCAAGCTAAAAGGTAGTGTTTCTAATTGAAAGAACTCTCGGTACATAATTTATTCCTTATTAAGTATCTTCCTCTTCAGCTTCATTACCAAATATCTGCGGTAACGACCCTTCATGGAAAGGCCGTTTTAGAATTTTGAATATCTTTTCTTCATTTTCTATACTTTTTACCACGACCTGATTTGTGGCCACAATAGGACGGAGTAGGATGACTAATTCTGATTTGATCGATTCTTGTTCTGTGCGGCGGAATAATTGGCCTAGAAACGGGATGTTACCTAACCACGGTGTGGATATCACCGTTTCAGAAGTACTATTTTGCATGAGGCCGCCAATAACAATGACTTGTCCATTTTTAGCTCGAACAATATTATCGGATTCCCGAATGGTGCTGAAGGCAAGAGGTAAATCGAGATTATTGGGACCTCCTGTTGAACTTGCACCTAGACCAATGACTTTATTTTGCTGTGTCACCAAACTGACGCTGGGATGAATGTGTAAAATAACCTCATCATGATTACTAATTTCAGGTGTTACATCTAACGTTACCCCTGAGAAAAAGGGTGTAAGAGAAACATTCTGCGAAGGCAAGGTATTGCTACCAATAATCGTGTTGGAAGTGGAGACGGCTGTTACGAAAAATTCATCAGAGCCTACTTTAATAACAGCTTTTTGATTGTTGATGGTGGAAATATGCGGGCTAGATAAAACCTGCACATTCCCTTGTGATTGTAATAAATTAATTAACCATTTGAAGTTACCATTAATTCGAATCGCAAAAATACCTTGTAATTGATTGAGTTCCGTATTTGGGAAAGCGCTGTTCCCCGCTTGGCCAATACCTGCATTATTACTTCCTGTTCCATTTAATTGATTAGATGCAGGATTGGCGAGTACGCCCCAATCGATACCTGCTTGATATTGGTCATTTAAAGTCACTTCTAAGATTTTAGCTTCAATAATGACTTGACGGTTCAAGCTAGATTGCAAGCTATTAATATACTGCGCAACACGATGTAATTCGGCGGGATAGGCATGCACCACCACGACACCTGCTTGCGCATTCACTGTCACGGTGCGGCCATTTTCCGCGCCAATAATGTTCTGAATAGATTTTTCCAAGTCTTTCCAAAATTGGATTTCAGACTGGGTTTCGACACTGCTAATCGTCCCTATTCCTTCTGTGGTGGTGGAGGAGGATTGTCCCGTAGGCGACCCACCTATAGGATTACCACCCACGGAGGTCGTGCCTACCGTATTGCTAATCTGGCCTGTTGTTAACTGGGTATAAGAACGGCCTTTACGTTGTACATCTAAATAATTGATATGAAAAAGCTGGGTTTCCAATTGTGGTGGTAAAATTTCATAGCCATAGGAGGTATGTCGATACTCATAGCCATAAATATCCCGCACGGCTTCGAGAGTTTGTCTAATGGTGACATTTTTAAGAGAAAGGGAAATCGTGCCATTAATATCAGGATGTACAATCATATTGTAGTTAGTGCCCGCTACCAGCCCCATAAAAAACTCTTTTGCGGGAACTTTATTCGCTGTGACATCGAAACGCGGCTGCTCTGTCCTCGTGGGTGTGACATAGCGTGAGAGCGGCGGTAGCATAGCGCTATTCACGTTAGAGGGCGTATGATAACGCTGGGAGGAACCAAGGGCTTTATCAATAGCCACACTTTGCGCCAGGACGCTTTCACTTTGCTGAACGGAAACAGGATGCTCGGGATGGATAGTCTTACAGCTTGAGCATAGCCACGGTAGGAGTGCTACCATCATGATGAATCGTATTCGCTTTAAACCCATACCTACATCCTTGTCTACTGTCGTTCCTGTTTTACTGGTGTAACTAACGGTAAGACCTCTTGACTATTTTGGGGTCCACTTAATTCTACCGCAAATGGCGTAATAGAAGTAATAGTATAGTCGCCTAAATGGTCACCTATCATCACAATTTGGCCATTGATGATGGCTGATCGATAATTGGGATAAATGAAAATAGCATTCACCGTCAAAGATCCTTGGCTGGCGGCACCCGCGGGCGTGAGAACAGTGCCAGGCGGCCGGGTAGGATCGGTCATAAGAGTGCTTGCGCCTAATAGGCAAGCAAGTAAGAGGCAAAATAAGCCTTTACGTATTAGCTTTATCATAAAAGATCGAAAACTCCATTTCGATTTTTGCGACGGGATATTGAACCACTTGGTAATGTAGGGTGTCCCAGTGAATATTAGGTAAGGTGCTTTCTAAATGCTGAATATAATTAATCGTATCAAAATAATTACTGATGACAATGACCAGTAGTTGTTGTTCATAAAGGGTGGAGGAAGAGATAGGAAGTTTAGCAGGATTGTAGGCTACTTCAGGGAAATCTTTAATTTGCACCAGGGTAATATTAGGTTGAGATTGTAATATCGTCTTAATAATATCTTGCCACTGTTTAGTGGGCGAAGTTTCTAATAAGTCTTTATATTTTTTTTGTAAATTAGCAAATAATTCATGTTGTTGTAACCAATTTTTATAAAGTGGACTCGATGAGATCTGGTTTAAAGCAGAAATTTGCGTATTCCAACTGTTTATTTGATCGTCTAATGACTTGATGTTGATCTGCAAAGCAGTTGTTTCACTCTCTAACGACGAAAAAAAGAGGAAATAAAAAATTGCATATAATGCCACCCAGCTTAAGACAAGAATGATTATTCTTTCGCGTAAGGGGCGAGGCTCATACCAATTTTTTAACGTGGCTAGCCATTCATTCATTTTTATCCATCTCTATTTCAAATGTTAATATACTATTTACATTATTATTTACGTTATTTTTACTGGTATTTTCGATGTTATTGGTACTCATCGTGAAGCCAGAAAAAGTTTTTTCATGGGCAAGATTATCTAAAAACGTTTGGAGATTTTCCATGCTCATACTTTTTCCTTTTAAATCGATATTTTTTCCACCCGCTGTAAAGATAATGTCTGTTAACCAAACATTAGGGGCAATGGTGCGAGATAAAGCTAATAAATTTTGTGAAAAAGGCGATTGATTCCTGATAGATTCTAAAATTTTCTGTTTCATAATTAAATCTTGTTGTAATTTATTCAGGATTTGGTGAACGTCTTGGGAAAAGAATAATTGCGGATAAGTTTTTTTAATTTGATCAAATTTTGTTTGCAATGCCGTTAATTGCGCTTGCTTTCTTGCTTTATGGAAAGTCAGTAAATAAATATCCCATAACGAACCGAGATATAACAAAATCATCATCGCTAGTAAAAATACTTGGCTTAAACAAAAACGCCTCCAGTTCAAGAGGAGTTGAGGAACTTTTGCCGGTGCGAGAGTGCGATAAAGATTAATTTCCTGATGCAACATACGTTTGCTCCTCTCGTAGCGCACAGCCAACATTTAGCAAATGTTGTTTTTCTAGCGATTGAATTTTTGCCGAATCGAGTAGTACTGCTTTTAATGCAAGCGGTTCAACATTTAACGATAAATTCTGTGATAATTTTTGTGCAATCGTGGTTGTATTATTTTTTTCAGAAGCAATCAATATGCGATTCGGTTGCGGATACCGCCATTGACTTTGGAAGTAATCGAAGTACCGTAAAAGATTCAAGCATAATTGCTCGTAATGAGTATCGGATAATTCAGATTCATTAGCTAAAGTAAGGCGACGAGTAAAAAATAGTGTTTTTTGGCAACTGATATTTAAAATAGCAATTTTGTCATAGAAATAAATGAAAGCTGTACTTTTCTCATCATTTTCATACAACTTAGTTAAGTTGCGCATCGCTAATTCGGGAATATCGATAATGGTTAAATCAATATTACTTTTTTTCAAAATATCGATGATTCTAAGCAACTGGGTAGTTCTAGCAGTGACAGCTGCAATCATAGTATGGTCAGGCGTTGATTTTTTAGCAGGTAATTGAAAGTAATCTATGGTTGCTTCTTCAATAGGATAAGTTAATAAACTTTTAATGCGCCAACGAAGTGCATCTTGAAATTCCTCGGCTTTGACAGGTAAAGATTCGATTAAAAACAGTTGGTACTCATCAGGAGGCAATAACCAATAGGTGGGAATATTTTGTAATGAATATTGTTGAACCAACCCGGATAGTATGAGCGGTATGTTATTTATTTCATCAAATTGGAAAGTTTCTGATAAAAGTAATTCTACTGTTTCTTGAGTCTTATTGATGTGGAGAAGGGAAACGCTGTTAGTGCCAATACAAATAGAACAACGATGGGTTGTGACTTCTTGCGGTTTTTCCGCCACGAGGGTAGCAAATCGTTGGCGCATTTCCTTGAAATAGGTTTCAAGAGCCATAGTTCAGTCCTTATGATTTTTATATATTGACAGAAATTCCTCTTCCAGATCAAATTATACCGATGGAGACATCATTCCCTCAGTGGCGCATGGCATATGGATTCACCATGATCGAGTTAATTCTCGTGATCATCGTCATTGGTATTATGAGTGTCATGGTCTTGCCGAACTGGACAGCAACTTCAACCAACCTGGAATATGATGCAAGGCGCGTCCTCGATGATATTCGTTATACCCAGGCACTGAGTATGGCCTCTGGACAGCGGTATCGGTGGGTGGTAGTCGGCACTAATTCGTATCAAATCCAGAATGCGTCGGGATCTCCCCTTCCTCT
>JAJPJH010000095.1 GCA_021324335.1 Gammaproteobacteria bacterium | reverse complement strand
TTGGGCAACCTGGCAAGCAGATTTTTTCAAGCCAGCCACACCACTTTTAGAGACATCCCCATGGGTTGTAGTACGTGGAAATCATGAAGATTGTTCCCATGCTTATGAAGGCTGGTACCGCTTCTTAGATCCTTATGCCTACCTTGCTACCTGCCAAGATTATTCACCAAGTTATATCGTTCCGATGGGCGATGTTAATTTATTGGCTCTTGATACAAATGCGGCAGATGATATGAAAGCGCCGCCCGAACAGGTGAAAGTTTTTGAAGAAGCTTATCAATCCATTCCTAAGGATGTGAAAAACCTTTGGGTTATCACCCATAAACCCACCTGGTTTGTAGAAGATGTAAATAAACAAGGTCAGAATAGCGAACAAAAGAATGTCACTACCCTGCAAATGGCAGCCAAATCCAGTTTGCCGTCTGAAGTGAAACTCATGCTGTCAGGCCATGTTCATTCGTTTGAAGCCATTAATTTCCCTAGCGGCCGTCCTCCCCAAGTGATTGTAGGAGATAGTGGTACGAATTTAGATTCACATCACATGCTGCCTGTATTAAATGGCATGGACATCGCTGACGCCCGTATTGCTCAAGGTATGTTTATCCACCAATTTGGTTATATGACGATGGAAAAAACAGCGGCTGGGTGGAAGGCGCAATTGCGGAATGTTAAAGGAGAAATAATGGCAGATTGTCAACTAAAGCAGAATCAATTTAGTTGTGTGCCGACGCAATCGAAACCAAAATAAGGGACAATATTTCTTGCGCCTATTACCTTTAATAAATTGGTAATAGGCGCCAAGATTAAGAATGGTCGTCGCAGATTTTATCCTTCCATATTAGGAGAGCGAGTGGTTAAAAACGGCGGTTTGGAAAACCAAATTAATATCATTAATCCGAGAAATAAAAAACCAGATAGCCAAAAAATATCATTTGTGGCTAACATATAAGCTTGCTTAATAATGACGTTATTAACCACTGCATAATTGGGTTTCCCTGCTAATCCGAGTTGCTGTAATCGTTCCGTAACAAGCACTAGCTTAGGGTTATACGTCATAAGATTTTCAACCAATGTACTTTGATGCACCGATTCGCGATGTGCCCAGAGTGTCACGCTAATAGAGGTTCCAAAACTCCCCCCGAGAATGCGTAAGAAATTAGATAATCCCGCTGCGCTCGCTAAATCGTGATTAGGCAAACCAGACATGAGTATCGCAATTAAGGGAATAAAAAAGAAAGGTGCACCTAATCCTTGCACAAAACGTACTAGCGCGACATTTTCGGGTGCTATCGCCGTATTAAATCCGGATAGCCAAAAAGAACACGTCGCAAAAACAATAAAACCAATGCTAATAATAATACGCAGATCAACTCGATTCATAATTAATCCCATCCAAGGGGATAAAACAATCGGGATAATACCCAGTGGCGCTGTTACTAAACCTGCCCAGGTGGCTGTGTAGTTCATTTGAGTTTGTAGCCAGAGAGGCAAAATGACAACACTCCCAAAATAAGCTAAATATCCCAAACTAATAGCAGTCGTACCGATAGCAAAATTTCGGCGTTTAAATAATGCCAGATCCATAATGGGGTGCTTTTCTGTCAACTCCCATACAATCAAGAAACTTAAGGTAATCGTGGAAATGACAGCAAGGGTGGTGATGAAAGTGGAATTAAACCAATCTAAATCTTTTCCTTTATCTAATAAAACCTGTAAACAACCCACACCAATTGTCAGTAATAATAAGCCAATAAAATCGATGGGGGAGCGGGAGATTTTTGTTTCACGTTCACGCAAAATTAACCACGTTGCATACGAAGCAAAAATGCCGACAGGTAAATTAATGTAGAATATCCAGGGCCATGTGTAATTATCGGTAATATAACCGCCAAGAATGGGGCCTAATACCGGACCTGCTACCGCTACTGTTGCCCAGAGTGAAGTGGCTAGTCCTTTTTTATCATCAGGATAATTTGCTAATAATAAACTTTGCGAAAGGGGAATCATGGGTCCTGCCATCGCACCTTGGAGGACGCGAAAAAAAACTAGCATGGGGAAGCTGGTGGACAAACCACATAATAAAGAAGCGAGAGTAAATAAAGAGGTTGAAATAATAAATAGGCGAACTTCTCCAAAACGTTTACTTAACCATCCTGTTAATGGCAATACAATCGCCATGCTCACAGTAAAAGAAGTAATAATCCACGTACCTTGATCGGCACTTACCGCCATATTTCCTGCAATCGTTGGAATAGCGACATTGGCAATTGAACTATCTAACACATTCATGAAGATGCCGCATGATACGGCGAGGGTTAAGATGATTAATGGTATCCCTGTAATCGGCGGCATAAGCATCACTCACTAGTAGGCGGCGGTGAATAACTGATATTAGCAGCGTTACTTTGTAAAATTTTATCGATTAACTGGTTTGCAGCTTGCACGTCTTCATTAAAATCCTGGGTTTGATAAATCACTTTCTTTTGCGGCACCTGCATCAATACAGCACCATGGCGATGATAGGTATTAATCGTCACCGTCATCGATAAGCCCAGCCGTAAGGGGTACTTCATTAATTGTTGAGGATCCACGGCAATACGTACTGGTAAGCGTTGAACGATTTTAATCCAGTTACCAGTTGCATTTTGGGGCGGCAGCAAATCAAATGTACTGCCGGTGCCAGGACTTAAGCCAACCACTTTGCCATGATAAACCACACTGCTACCATAAGCATCCGCTGTCATGGTAGCAGGCTGCCCGATGCGGATATTGCGTAATTGTGATTCCTTAAAATTAGCATCGACCCAAATCTGATTGAGCGGTGCGATCACCATTAATACCGTGCTAGGCGTCACATGTTCGCCAACATTGACGGGGCGTTTGGCAACATAGCCTGTAGCGGGCGCATAAATTACGGTACGGCGCCAATTTAAATAGGCGTCACGCAACTCTATGCTTGCTTGTTGGACTTGTGGGTGATGATAAAGATCCGTGTTACCCACTAACACCAATGCAGCAGCTAATTGATCTTGGGCAGAGTTTAAGGATGCAATTGCACTATCTAAATTCAATTTGGAATTTCTTAACTCTTCAATCGAAATAGTTTTAGTCGCAACTAATCCTTGCCGGCGTTGGTATGCTTCTTTTGCTTTTTCAAAATTAGCTTGTTGCATTTGTAGATTGGCTTGTAACTCAGCAACGCGTTTATAAAGTTCAGCTACTTGTCGTACCGTTTCTGCTAGTCGCGATTCCGCATTTTTAAGCCCAATTTCAGCATCAGCCTTATCGAGTACGACCACTGGCTGTCCTTTCGTTACTAAATCGGTTTCATCCGCTAAAATTTGAATCACTTGACCATTAATTTGCGGCATGACTTCGACGAGATTGCCACCGACATAAGCGTCATCTGTTGATTCGTAAAAACGACCAACAAATAACCAATAAACAAAATAAAGACAGCCTATTAATAAAAAAAGCGCGGCTAATCCTTCTAACCATTGTTTACGTTGTCGTTGACGCTGCGTTTCTTCCATACTAAGCCTTATTCTTCTCAAATGGGAAAATGACTTTCCAATCATTTTTCATACTGATAATTTGCCAATGATTTTGCTTAGCTTCATCCATTAATGACTTAGAAAAAGTTCCAACTTTAGACTGTGTATCATATGCATATTCACGCACTGCATCATCATGATGGACGAGCAACATCAATCGTTTTCCACTACCTGATTGTGTCCATTCCAACATTTGTCTATCACCATCTGAATTACCAAATGCAATGATGGGTTTTTTACCGATAAATAAATTAATCGCTTCTGGTTTTCCTTGATAATTACTAATAAATAAAACCGCTGGTACGTTCATCAGCTGAGGTTGATGATGGTGATACACATAATTAATTTTATCAGCTGATCCAATTACTTGTTCGGGCGGTACATCATATACATTTTGGGAATAAGTACGAATAAATTCTTGCCCGCCGCCGCTTACAATATACACTTTGAAGCCATGTTGACGTAGGTAATTCATGACTTCTAACATTGGTTGATAAACTAACTCAGTATAATAATGATGATAGCGCAGATTTTTGGTGGTTGCTAACCAGTTTTTCTCAATCTCTTTAAAATCGTCAATACTCATACCGCTCTGGGTGATAGTTAATATTTTGCCGATAGCTTGCGCAGTGAGATGACTATATTGGTTATGAAGAATGGCTTGGTAAGGTTCTTTGCTTTTCCATTCAGGATGCTGGGGCGCAAGCGATTTAATGCGATCAAAGGCAAAAATGACTTCGGTATACATAGGTTGTTCTAACCATAGGGTACCATCATTATCAAATGTCGCGATACGGTCTGCAGGCGGGACGTAATCTGGATTATTTTTATCCGTTATAGTTTGAACAAATTGAATAATGCTTTGTTTAATGGGCCCTGCATTCCATGAAGGTAATGGATCATTAGTTTCCGCATGAGCTGTGAGAATCAGGAGCCACGTTGCGAAAATTAAACACACTCTTTCTAAAAAGAATTTTTTCATTTAAGTTTGACCTCCTTGTCAACTTATCTTACTGTACGGGATGATGGTTCAGCTAGCACAACGAAACCCTACATGTTCCATACTCGTATCCGGTGTTGATTTCATCCGCGCTGCGACACGATAACCAGAGCAATAGGCTTCATTGCATAAAAAAGATCCGCCACGTAATACTTTTTTCGCTGCATAGGGTTCATCAGGGTCATAACTAGTTGCAGGCCCGTGGGGGTCAGTATTTGAATAACCTGAGCGATACCAATCAGCTACCCATTCCCAGACGTTCCCTGCCATATCATAAAGTCCATAGCCATTGGCTGGAAATGTTTTGACAGGCGAAGTGTAATAATAACGATCTCGTAAGCTATTCTTATTGGGAAACTCGCCTTGCCAGGTGTTCGCTTTCACAGTTCCTACATCAACGAATTCATCCCCCCACGGATAAATCTTATTCGTTAACCCCCCGCGGGCTGCCCATTCCCATTCTGCTTCTGTCGGCAGGCGCTTGCCAGCCCATTTGCAATAAGCAGCTGCATCATACCAAGAGACATGAACAACTGGATGATTATCTAATCCTTGAATATTGCTATCTGGACCGCGCGGATGGCGCCAATTTGCTCCTGGTACCCACGCCCACCATTGGCTGATGTCATCTAATGGCACAGGATGATCAGGCGGAATAAATACCAATGACGCGGGTACTAATTTTTCCTCTGCTGGTTTAGGTGTTCCAGGCGGAAGCTGCTGCTGTAAAGCATTCCAATCGGGTTTCTGCTCAGCTGTTGTTACATAGTGAGTCGCTTCGACAAATTGACGAAATTGCGTATTGGTGACTTCGGTACGATCTATCCAAAATGCTTGTAAGGCAATAGGATGTTTCGGGAATTCATCCGCTCTTGCTTGATTATTATCGCCGCCCATCATTAAGGTTCCCGCTGGAATATAAGCCATTTCCTGATGATTGCTCGAGGCAGCAAATCGTGAAGGAAGATGATGGCAAGAGCAATCCTTAGAGGGCGTGCTTGCAGCAATTTTGTAATAAATACTGGCGCTTGTTAATAATGAAAAAAATACAGCCATCCCAATAAGATACTTCCTTGTCATAATCATCCTTTAGTTAGGCAGGATAGTGTAGCCAAATCGGCACGACTCGCTGCAAATAATCCATAAATTTCCATAATCCGACACGATGTTCTAATACACCAATGGGATTATATTTTGCCTCCGGGAATGCAATTCCCACACCAAATAATCCCGGCGCAATAATGCCGCATTGTTCGATATAATTAAGATGTCCTATGTTCTTAATACTAGGCAATAATCGCCGCTTAAAACCGACTGCATAAACCACCTTATTACATTGCGGAAGATAATGCTCAATGTTTTCATCATTAGAATAAACTCGTTCTAATTGCGGAGGGAGAGTTCCATCAAGGTAATCACGCGCCCACTTTGCTGTCGATCCTTTTAAGCCAGTATCATCAAATAATATCCACTCTTTTAAATACACTGCATAGCGTAAAGGGCTGCGGTAAAAATTAATAATGCGATTAGCATGAGTTTCGATAAGATTGCGCAACACTAAAATAGCTGAATGGGATGAACCAAAGACAGCGATCGTATCTTCTTTATTAATATGATGCTGAATGTTGAGTTTATCCATTGCATCCTGTAAAGGAATAATGGATAAGGTGGGATAATAAAGTGTTTCTGGTTCTGCACCAATAGCTAGGACCACATTTTTCGCAGTAATCTTATTATTTTTTAATTGCACCTGCCAATGACGATTAGTCATAGCTAATTCTTCCGCTACGCTATAAAAAGCCTGCACTTGTTTTTGCAGATGCTCTGTTACCCAACGCAACGGTTCTGCCATCCGTTCTAATACACACGTTTCATCTGGATTTGCTTGGTTTAAGGCAAAATCATGCGGGCAAGTTTGATATGCAAAGGCGGGGGAAGCATGAAGAAATTTAAGAAATAATTTAACGGTTGTATTACTAGGTACATTACGCCAAATAGTACCAAAATCACCAACATTAAATTGAGGATCAATCCAGGCAATCTCGCGGGGGGGAATACCTTCGTCGATTAATTTTCCTACGGTAGCAATTCCAGCAGGGCCTGCACCGATAACGGCCCATTGGTAAGTTGTCATGATATCTCTTCTTTATCATTAACATAGCGTTAAGCCTTTATAACATATTAATTGTATTATAAAAATATGTTTTAGCAGCGTTAAGCTAAAATCTGCGCATCCACGATATAATAAGAGCATAAATAAAAATGGAGTGGATGCCATGCGTAGATTCAAAAGCAGTAACGCTTTGTTCGTTTTATTTTGTGCGTTTTCTTTAGGTGCATGTTCCACTTATTCAAGCCAAGCAAGTCCGCCTACCAACATCAATGAGTTCCCCGTTTATGCTCAAAACAGTCCGCCGCCGGATTATGCGGCACGGCTGCCTCAGCATATTCATACGACCGAGAAGGTAGTGGTGGTTGACCCAAAAGTCCATGCATGGGGAGCATATGATGCCAATGGTGATTTGGTCCGCGGCGGATTAGCCTCTGCAGGTGCCGATTGGTGCCCTGACCTTCATCGCCGCTGTCATACGAGCGTTGGCACGTTTCGGGTTTTTTCACTAGGCAGTGAAGGTTGTAAATCCAGCATCTTTCCCATACCACATGGCGGCGCACCGATGCCTTATTGCATGTTCTTTAATCGTAACCAAGCTTTACATGGATCGCCTCCGGGTCATGTGGTGGATGGTAATGTAAGCCACGGCTGTGTACGTTTACATGTCGATGATGCCGAATGGCTGCGTTTCAACTTTGTTCAGATGGGTACGAAAGTGATTGTTCGGCCTTATAGTTAATTGTTAATAAAATAAGAAAATTGAGGATGATATTTCACGGGGTTAAATTCGACGATGTCATAGTCAGCAACTTGGTGAATATAAAAAGGATCAACTTCAATAATTGCTTGTAATTGCTCACGGCTTTTAAGATGAGAAATAAGGATACCGCCAGTTCTTGGATGTCGAGGGCCCGATACAATAAAATAATTTTTTTGGTAGCCTTCTTCTAAGAAATCACGGTGTGCGGCAAGATAATGATCGACAATTTCTAATGGTTTTTTATAAATAATATTAACAATAAACATATTTTTACCCTTGATAAAAAATATTTTAAATTAGGTGATTTTTTTAAGGTTCCCTTAAGATAAGATGAATATCATTGCATAAATTATTCAATTCTTATAAGGACAACGGAGGTTCTATCAATCATAACATATTTTGTCAAGATTAATACTCAGGTCTAATATTTCATAACTATAAAACGGGAAGTTGTTTATCCATGATTCCTACAATCACTCATTCTCCGTGAGTGATTGTAGGTTTTTTTCGTACTTATTTTTTAACAAGGTCGCGAATCATGCGAGAGGTTTCGGGAAAAAACAGATAAGATTTGTAGCGTGACATTAATAAAATAACGATAATCAACAATAAAATATTAAACAAGAAAATAAAAAATAATGCCAACGTTGGACTCATCGGTAACGAAATGAGGTAGAAAAAAAACATTCCTAATAAGCACAGCCATACAGATGAAAATAAAATGGCTGTCACAAACGCAAGCAGGGCGATTTTTATTAAACTACGCCGTGCTAAACGTGCTTCCCATTCAACCAAGTTACAAAAATGATTAATCACGCCCATTATTGAGGGAACAACCATGATCCATTTTAAAGCTGTTTTCCCCCAAGCAGTATTTTTATGTGTCATAGTTATTTTTCTTTTTTATTTATGTAAAAGATAACCAATTACGATACCAGATAAAAGTGCGATTCCTAATGCTTTAAAAGGTTGACTAGACGTGTAATCGGCTACATTTTCACAAGCTTGCTGTGATCGTTCTCGCAATGCGTCAGCGGATTGTGATAAGAGTTCATTCGTTTTTCCTTTTACATCACTGGCCGTTTCAGTGAAAGCATCTTTGATTCTTTCTAAATCCGCTTGTAAATCATAGTGATTTTTTTTAGCGTGGGTTTTATCCATGGCACTCTCCTGTTCATTTTTAATATAATCCAACTAGTATAATTATTATATCGCAAATTAGCTTCCTTTCGTAAAATTGATTTAATCCATTGATTGTAAGTAGATTTTTTCTATTGGAAATAGTATGTTAAAATATTCCGCTATTTAACACAGGATAGGTAAATATGAAATCAACTATTATCAGCATTATTGGTGTTATTCTGATTATATTGGGTATTATTACCCTCTCTTATCAGCATTTCACTTATACCACGGAAGAAAAAGTCGCTGAAATTGGCAATGTTCAAGTCACAGCCCAAAATGAAAAAACTATTTCCTTTCCTCCTTTATTAGGCGGCCTAAGCATTGCTGCAGGGGTGGTACTGGTGATTGTCGGAGCAAGAAACAAATCACATTAATATAATATTTGAGCAACGATCACATGCCGCATTATTTACTTTCTATTGATCAAGGCACGACCAATAGTCGTGCCATTTTATTTAATCAAAGTGGTGAACCTGTTAGTCAACATGAAATCCCTTTAACTCAATCTTTTCCAAAAGATGGATGGGTTGAACAAAATCCTGATGATATTATTCGTAATACAATTATTTGTTGCCAGGAAGCTGTTAAAAAAAGCCAGATTTCTCCTAAGCAAATTGCAGCAATTGGTATGTCTAATCAACGGGAAACAACCATCATTTGGGACAAGCAAACAGGAAAGCCAATTTATCCTGCTATTGTTTGGCAAGATCGTCGTACCAGTGATTTTTGTAAACAATTGATGCAGCAAGATATCTATGCTTATCTTTGCGAAAAAACGGGATTACTGCTTGATCCTTATTTTTCAGCGACTAAGATTCGCTGGATGTTAGATCATGTCCCAGGAGCACGTGAGCGGGCAGAGCGTGGGGAATTATTATTTGGTACGGTTGACACTTTCTTAGTATGGAAATTAACAAAAGGTCAATCTCATGTTACTGATGCAACAAATGCTTCACGTACTTTATTATTTAATATTCAAACACAAGAATGGGATTCTCATATTTTACAAGCACTCGATATTCCTGCTAATTTACTGCCTAATGTGCTAGATAATACCGCGAATTTTGGAGAAATAGATACAGAAATTTTAGGACTTCCTATTCCTATCACAGGTGTGGCCGGTGACCAACAAGCAGCAACCGTTGGTCAAGCCTGTTTTCAACCGGGGATGATTAAAGCAACGTATGGCACAGGCTGCTTTATGCTGCTTAACACAGGCTCAAAATTACTTCACTCTCGTCATCGATTAATTTCAACAATTGCCTATCGACTTAATAAAAAAGTGACATATGGCTTAGAGGGCAGTATTTTTTCTGCGGGGACGACAGTGAAATGGCTGCGGGATTCGTTAAAATTAATTAGTACAGCAGCAGAAACAGAAACATTAGCCAAGAATACCCCTGATACAAATGGCGTTTATTTCATCCCCGCTTTTACCGGATTAGGTGCCCCTTACTGGGATCCAGAAGCACGTGGTGCGTTATTAGGATTAACTAGAAATAGTAACAAAGAACATATCGTGCGTGCTGCATTAGAGAGTGTTGTCTATCAAAGCCGTGATTTACTTGATGCCATGATGAATGATCATCAATCAGCCATAGAAATATTGCGTGTAGATGGTGGCATGACAGCAAATAATTGGCTGTTGCAGTTTTTAGCCGATATTCTTAATGTGGAAGTGCAGCGTCCTCTTTGTATTGAGACAAGTGCATTAGGAGCAGCCTATTTAGCAGGGTTACAAATTGGGATGTATCAATCACTTGATGAGATTGCTGAGATGTGGAGAATGAAATCAAAATTTTCTCCCCATTTACCTCATACCCAACGAGACAAACTCTACGCAGGATGGAAACAGGCGATACGTCGAATTACAAGTAATACAGAGGGGAAATCCCCCCTGTAAAACTTAAAAAGTTAAAGTTAAAAAATTAAATATTTAATTATTTTTTACCCGATGAAATAGGGCCTTGGCCTGGATGATGAGGCTGTCTTTGTTGCTGATTTTGTTGTTGACGTTGTTGGTCTTGTCTTTGTTGTTGCTGACGTTGTTGATCTTGTTGATGTCTTTGTTGTTGATTTTGTTGCTGTTGGTTTTTTTGTTGTTGCTGTTTGTCTTGTGGATTCATGATACTCTCCTTAAATTTAAAATTCTCATCGGAATATATATTTTAAAGGATTCATTTAATAAGAAGATATAGTAAAATCCCTAAATTCATTCAGCAAAAACCCTATATTTGATCTCTTTCTTCACATGCTTGTAGCCATTCTTCTTCCATTTGTTCTTGTTGTTTTTTGATATTTTCTTGATTAATAAGAAGTTGTTGTAATTTTTCTTTATTTTTTACTTCGTAAAGAGAAAGATCAGTCAACGCTAATTCAATTGCTACTGCCTCTTTCTCTAGCTTATCTATTTCGTTTTCTAATTTTTTTATTTTATTTAATAAAACACGATTAGATTCTCGCTGCTTAATTTCAACGGGTTGTTGCTTTTTCGAGGGCGAAGCTTGCTGCTTACGGAAAGCGATGAGCCATTGTTGATAATCTTCTAAATCACCTTCGAACATTTGCACTTTTCCGTCAGCTGCTAACAGCAATTGATCTGTCGTGCTGCGTAATAGAAATCGATCATGAGTGACAAGTACCATCGCGCCTTCGTATTCTTGTAAAGCAATACTCAGTGCATGACGCATTTCTAAATCTAAATGATTAGTTGGTTCATCTAATAAAAGCAAATTAGGTTGCTGCCATACCAGCAATGCCAAAGCAAGACGAGATTTTTCACCGCCCGAGAAATAATTGACCGGGCTTAAAACTCGCTCCCCTGAAAATCCAAAACTGCCCAGAAATTTTCGTAATTCTAATTCAGTTTGGTTTTCTGCTAATTCTCTTAGGTGAGCAAGGGGTGATTCATCAAGATGCAAGGCATCGACTTGATGCTGGGCAAAATAACCAATTTTTAAACCCGGACTCAGTTCACGTTTACCCATTGCAGGACTTAATTCATTGGCCAGCAATTTTATTAAACTCGATTTTCCCGCGCCATTAGGCCCCACAATGCCAATTCTTTCTTTCGGTGCAATGCTTAAATTCAATTGACTAAGAATTGTTTTATCGCCATAACGAATAGCAGCTTTTTCGAGTTGGATTAAAGGATTAGGGCATTGCTTGGGTGATTTAAAGGAAAAATGAAAGGACGATTCTGTTTGCACTGCATAGACTAATTCCATTCGTTCAATGGCTTTTAATCGGCTTTGTGCTTGACGTGCCTTAGATGCTTTTGCACGAAATCGATTAACAAATGCTTGCATATGAGCAATTTTTTTCTGTTGTT
>JAJPJH010000019.1 GCA_021324335.1 Gammaproteobacteria bacterium | reverse complement strand
AAGTTTTGCTTGTTATGGTGACGAAAAGATGCGAAAGGATATGTCCAAGAAACGATTTGCAGCAAAACGGACGCTCCCCATGGCGACTCGTGCAATTGGGTTAGCTCGTTGGCGTTGGTTATTATCTATCGGTGTACTGGCAATTGCATTTTTTGGTGGTATTCTTTTGGTGAAGTATCATCATAAGCAAACACCTTCTACTTCGATTATTGCGACATATACCTCCCGCTTTAGTGCTTGGATAGCAGAAAGGCGAAGTCATTGGCATCATAATCAGCCAAAAGCTCAGCAGTTAGTGGCAAATAAAGCTGAAAATGAACAGCCTATTCATTTTGAATTTTATACCACGCTTCCGAATGTACAGCTTAAAGCGCCTGTCGCAGCTCCATCCTCGACGGTGGCGATTTCCCCCGCGGCAGTGACAATGGCTTCTTCTCTGGCTGCAGCTAGCACTATTGCAGATGCTAATGAGTTAGAAAAAGAATTAGCGACGCATATTAAACAAGCTGCGGCTAAACAGACAGGATACGTGGTACAGCTCGGACTTTTTAAGCATAAAGAAACAGCAATGCAATTTCGCCAATCGCTCTTGGCAGCGGGATGGAATGTGATGATGGTGAAAGTGCCTAATACGAAATTATATCGCATACAGTTAGGGCCATTTTCTAATAAAGACCAAGCAAAAATAATGTTGCAACAAGCGCAACAGAAGGGAATCAGCGGTATTGTAGTAAAACAAATGACATAAACCTAATCTTAACCTCAGCGAGGATTTCTAATGATTTACAGCATGACGGCATTTGCACGAACCCAATCTACGGGAGAATGGGGGAGTTTGGTTTGTGAGATGCGGTCAATTAATCATCGTTACTTAGAAATGAGTGTGCATTTACCGGATGTCTTGCGTGCGTTTGAAATGCCCATTCGAGAACGTATTCGCGACGTGCTCAAACGGGGTAAAGTAGAATGTTTGATACGATATCAACCGAGTACAGGCAAAGCCGGTTCATTATATGAGATCAATACCTTATTAGCCCAAGAATTGTGTCATGCGAGTGAACAGATTGCAGTAATGTTACTGAATGCAGGACCGGTTTGTCCGACAGATATTTTACGTTTTCCCGGTGTACTTGAAACGAAAGAGACCGATATGGCGAGTTTAGAAAAGCCTATCTTAGCGTTAGTGGAGGGGACGCTAACGGATTTAGTAGCGGCGCGAGGGCGTGAAGGGGAAGAGTTAAAGCAAATATTTTTACAGCGCATGGATTTAATGCAGCAAGAATTAACTAAAGTACGTGAAAATCTTCCACGCCTTATTCAAGAACAACAAGAGCGCTTAATGAAGCGCTTTACAGATGCTAAGTTGGAATTAGAACCCGGTCGGCTGGAGCAAGAAATGGTGATCTTTGCACAAAAAATCGATGTAGCAGAAGAAATCGATCGAGCAGAAACGCATATTGGAGAAATTCGGCGCGTGTTAAAACACGGTGGGGCGGTTGGGCGTCGATTGGATTTTCTCTTGCAAGAGTTGAATAGGGAAGCGAATACCTTGGGGTCGAAATCAGTGGATGCGGGGATGATGCACACGGCGGTGGAGATGAAGGTATTGATTGAGCAGGTGCGTGAGCAAGTGCAGAATGTGGAATGATAAGATCATCAATCACTCGCCAGGTTATCTTTAACTTTAACCAATAGTAGTGCAGCTAATACTAAATAAAGCGGCAATACCGATAACGCTATATGATAGCTAGACAGTGAAAAGTAATGTACACCGTCAATTATCTTACCATCCCAAAACAAGTCTAGTAGTTTTCCAATCCCCGGTTCAGTAACGCTATCTAAGAAAGCATCGCTTGTGTTAATCATGGCAATGACTGTCGCAGTCAGAGCAGGTTTATTAATATCTTTCCCTATCGAAAAAGCCAGCATAAATGAACCTAAATTAAATCCTGCCACAAAAAGAAGTAATGATAATAACCAAACAGGTATCGCATGCCCGTACAATACAATTAATAAGGCGATACACGCAATAATTGTGCTAATTAACATCACATTGCGTCGATCTTTAAGTCGATCCGATAATACGCCTAAGACGGGGCTACCGATTCCTAAGCCGATAAACATACATGATAATAATGTAGCTGCCTGGGTATTGTTCAATTGGTAAGCTTCTTGTAGAAAAGGATTACCCCATAAACCGCCGAACACAGCAATTGGAGAAAAAGCTAAGCCGCTATAAAAAGTTAATAACCAATTTTGCGGATTTTTTAATAGCGCAAGAAAATCATTCAACGCTAGTGGCGTGTGCGCTATTGATTGGCTGGGCTGGTCGGGGGTATCGCGCACTATGCCTGCAAATAAAAATGCTAACCCCAGGCCGACCAATCCTGTAATAGCTAAACAATTTCGCCAGCCAAGCAGATTAATAAAAAAGGATAGGGGTGCTTGACCAAAAACCGCACCTGCCATCGCAGCGCTTGCTAATAAACCGCCGATAAACGCATATCTTTTCGGCGCAAACCATGCGGCAGCTAATTTCATATAAGCGACGGTCGCAAAGGCTACGCCAATTCCCATTAAGCCGCGCGAGAGTTGAGCAATGAGGAGCGAGTCAGTGTGAGAAAATAAAATCACCCCAAGCGCGCAATTAAAAATAGCTAGAGCGGTTAACCAGCGGGCGCTGTATTTGTCTAATATAATGCCAACAAATAATTGGGTAATCATATAAGCGTAATAAAAGGTCGCCGCAAGATTTCCTAAACCAGCACCGGTTAACTGAAAATCATGCATTAATTGTTCGGTGATAATGCTGGGATAAATTTGTAAGACATATTTATAAAATAAAAAGCTAGCACAAAGGCTGATGACTAATAAAGGATATAAAGTCCCGTTCGATTTGAATGGTAAGGTTTTACTCATCATCGCCACTCCACTGATTAATTTATTATTTTTCACTTGGATCTATGCCGCACTGCTCAGCACTTTACCTATTTTGACGCACAAAAATCAACCATAATGGGAAAATATTAAGGAAATCTTAAATAAAAGAGGGTTTTGAGTAAAAAAATAAAAAACATGGCAAACGATTATTTTTTCAATGATAATGCTTGGGGTAATTAGATAATGTAAAAACAAAATGGTTTTTATTCGGGGAGCGTCAACTGTGTTAAATGTAAAAAAATTGGCTTTATCTACCTTATTATTAAGCGTTACTTTTTCGTTATCAGCATATAGCGCGACGACGAGTATTGATGCGGTTTTAAAACAGGCAGATTTAATGACCTTGATTGGAACCGATGAGGTTGTCAATTTGGTTGCTCAATTTCGAGACCAAAATGCCAGTACTGATAATGTAAATAACTTCGATAATTTCGTGGCAATTGGGGTATTACCATCACCTGTCACTCATATTAATTCCGCTGATTTTGATGCTAGTCAAACAGTGCTAAAAGAAACGAAGCGAATGGGTTCTTGGATAGGAGTTGCGAATTTCAAGCAAAATGAAATCCCGGAGTTGTCTTTACAAGATGGATTGATTGCTTTACAGGCTTGTATGCAACGGCATAGAAATCCGACACCAACCAATCGAGTGACAAATGTCACGCTTTATAAGACGCTCAATACCGCACAAGTTGTTTATGATTATGCCTTCGTCGATCCCGCGTTGCCTAAAGGTTCTTGTCAGGAATATTTATATCTCCCCTCTGCTAAGTATTGCGAAGAGGGAACAGTGACATCCTGTCACCTCAATATTGTTACTTTAGGCAAAACCCCTGTTGTGTAGTGTTAACAGGAAAATCTATTTTTATACGAGGAAGAAGGGTGTTAAATTCTTCCTCGATAAGAGCTGCATGAAATTGTTGCTTGTCATGGCCTAATTTTCTATACAACTCTTTGTATTCTTTACCCTCGAGATACTTCATTTCGACCAACAGAGAACAGACTTGAAGAATGGCCACTTTCATAGTGAATGTATATTCAGGCTGCTGGCTCATTTGAATCAAGAATTGTTTACATCTTTCTATATGGTGGCTATTTTCATCGGAACAGGTGGTTTTCCCTAATGTCCTATGATTGAGTTGTTCTTGATAAGGTTCAGCTGCGGCTTTGAGAGTGTGAAGGCAATCGTTTATCTCTTTCTCTAAATTCTGAAGCCCGGGAGAAAAAAATAATGTTTGTTTTTTCTCCATATTATTAAGACGAGCGATAGCTTGAAATAAAGGCAAAAATAATTCTTTTAATCGCTCAAAGCTAAAATCTTTATATGCATGACGCAGTAAATTTCGCTCATCATAGATAATTTTATTTAAAAAAGGTGTTGCTATCTTATCTGCCAATATCCTCATGGCAGAAAAGGCATACAGCATGTAGGCAAAATAATTAGCTTGAGCATCCATGGTTTCATCATTGGAGTCATAAGAAGAAATTTCTAATAGGCTTTGAATATGAAATTGGAGATTTGCTCGTTGCTTATCATCTTTAAAGGAGGTATATAAAAATGAACCAATGGCATATTTTTTCTCTTTTGCAACAGGCTCAGATTTTTCTGGCATTTCCTTTGGCAAAGGAGTTAATTCTGAGCTTTGTAATAACTTTGCGTTCTCGGCTATTTTTTCGTCCAGTTTGCATTGAAAAGCGCCTTGTAATGAAGTTAATTGGTCATAAAAAAGCTTGGGATTAAAGTCATTTGTCTGGACGACGATAACTAATCTCTTTTCTTCTGCATGCGTGTACAGTGTCACAAGTCCAGGCACCACGGCATTGAGTGTATCTTGCATGGCAGTGAAAAGATAATCCGATGGAACTTGCCCGTAACCTAATCCAGCAATGGATTTAGAAAGATTAAAGGTAAAGATAATTTTTTGCTTTTTGCTATCAGCTGTTAATTCAGAAAAGAATTTCTCGACGTGCTCATTTTTGGCAATGTCTTTAAATAATTTTTGAATATCGGCTGCTGTTATGTTCGGAGTCTTTTCTACAATTATTGGATTAGTGGATTTATTTTCGTTTTTTTTACCTTTAGCTTGTTTTTTATCATTTTTAATTTGATTATTATTTATATCTTTATTAATTATCTCCAAACGATAATTGTTTTCTATGTATTTATATACGGCATTATGTAGTGAGGCGGCATTCGCACTAGGGAATATTTTTCTAAGAGGGAAAATTTTAAATTGGTTATTATCAGCATCCCATTCTATAGTGGCTATGGTGGTAATATCAAAGCGATTTTTAAGAACTTCATAAATTGAATGATTATTTTGAGGGTGATACCTTTCGAGTTGTTGATGGGATTCACCTTGTTTGCGTATGGTTAAGGATGTGCTTGGAAGTTTCACATAAAAACAACTGACTTTATCTTGGTTGATGAAGCGATGTTCGATCTCAATTTCTTCAGCATAGCAAAATACTCTTTTTAACTCAGTTAACCATTGTCGCTGCTGTTCATCACTCAGTTTTTCCATCTCTGAAGGAAAGGTCGAATCTAAAATTTCGACAGGCGTGGGTGTTTTTAGTTTGGGTTTGGCTTTGGAAATTAAATTATTTGACTCGGTAATGATTTTATTGTTATTAAAAAATAATCGCTCTAATTTATTCGCCTCTGCCTCTAACGTTAGTTTTCGTTGTTTTTGTTTTCCCGGGAGGTCGTCTTGCCTAACTTTAACTGTCTCTTTTTTATAATAAGGCTTGATAATTTCGTATAGTTGTTTGATATCGTCTGGGTTGCCTGTAAAAGAAAGCGTAATCGTTGATTGGTTTGGAGTAACATCGACTTTAAAGATGCTGCTATATTTATTTTTTATCTTATCGGCAAATGATTCTGAAGAAAATGAAGTATCTTTATTATTCGAATTAAACGTACTAATGTTCAATAAGGACAATAACTCCGTTTGCTCCGCATGTCTTAGAATTTGGGCAATGCTTTTCCCTGAATAAGGATTGCCTTTGCAACTAAATGGTTTGTCATAATTAATTGCAAGGGAAGAGAAATCTTTTACCATGCTTTTAACAAGATCCCATTCTTCATGAGCGAGTAATAGCCAGATTAAGGGGTTCTCATCCTTAGAAGGAAATTGAGTTAGAGTCTTATCTTTAATTAGCAGCCCATAGAGAAATTTCACAATATCGAATCGGCCCTCTTTAGCTGCGTAATCAAGGGGATAATCTACAACTAAATTGCCCGTTTGGTTTAATACAAGTAACGGTGCATAGACATCGCGGGGAGAAGTGTAACAATCTTGAACCTGTTTTAACTCGCCATATTTTAAAAGGGTGAGCAATTCATTCATCTTTGGCATGGTAGCCGAGGGTTGAAGCTTTTTAAGCAAATCTTCTTTTCCATGTTCTCTTAAAATTTGTATCAAACTTTTTCCTGAACAAGGCCACCCTTCAAGTGTAAAAATTTTATGAAAATTATCTTTTTGCGGGTAAGAAAATTTTATTTTCTCTAACAAAGACCATTCTTCTTGAGCTGCTAATAGCCAAGCTAAGGAGGGCTCATCCTCTTCATGACATCGTATCTCTACAGGCTGCGAAGCTTCCGGTGCGCAATCAGCAAGGATTTTTTTTAATAGATGAATTTTTTTATGAAGAGCTAACTTCCAAGCTATTGGCATTATACCATATCGAGGAAAATGCAGTAAATCTAGTGGAGCAGTTTTATCACTACGATCATAAATCATTTCAAGCATGTCCCACTTTTCTACTGCATAGGCCATTCCAACTGCCTCCCCATAGCAATCAGTGTTTGGTCGCAGTGGCTCATTCGGACTTTGCTTTAAAATCTTTTCCAATAAGGAGTTGTCACCTATGTATGAACAATACGTCATAATCTGCGCAATTAACGTCCCACTTTTATATTTACTAGTTATTGGCGCTGCATTTAAAGAGATATTATTGGTTTGCTGCAAATCAATCAATGTAGATAAAAGATCGTAGTAATGAAGATGAGCAAAAACCCAGGCAACGCTAGCCCCAGCTAGATCGCCTTTTTTTATTATTCTGGCAAGATCAATATCTAAATCTAATTCTAATTCTAATTCTAAGGCTCCCTCTAAATTGGAAATACACTCACTGACTTCTTTTAAGTTTCCCGCTTCAATTGCTGCTAAGAGTCTTTCATTTAATACTTGGTTTGATCTAAGCATATTAATATCGCCTTATTAGAGTAGTTATTGCTTATCCTTAATAGGAAATAAAAATAACTTTACAACTTGAATATTAAGAAAATATTAATAAGCAAAATAAATAATATGAGTGACATCCTGACTTTCAATATGGTAGTGTTAGATAAAGCCGTTGTGCGATGTCTGAAGCCAACGGAAAATCTGTTAGCAGGAGAGGAAGTATTGTATTAAACTCTTCTTCAATAAGAGTTTCATGAAATTGCTTGTTATCATGCCCTAATTTTCTATACCATTCTATATATTCTTTCCGTTCGAGGTATTGCATTTCAACCAACAGAGAACAAACCTGAAGGACGGCCACTTTCATAGTGAATGTATATTCAGGTTGATGGCAAATTTTACTCAAGAATTGCTGATATATCGCTATGTAGTGACTGTTTTCATCGGGAGAGGTGGTTTTCCCTAATGTTCCTTGATTGAGTTGTTCTTGATAAGGTTCAGCTGCGGCTTTGAGAGTGTGAAGGCAATCGTTTATCTCTTTCTCTAAATTCTGAAGCCCGGGAGAAAAAAATAACGTTTGTTTTTTCTCCATGTTATTAAGACGAGCGATAGCTTGAAATAAAGGCGAAAATAATTCTTTTAATCGCTCAAAGCTAAAATCTTTATACGCATGACGCAGTAAATTTCGATCATCATAGATAATTTTATTTAATGATGCTGTTTTTGCCTTATTTGCTAATAGCCTTATCGCAGAAAAGGCATGCAGCATGTAAGCAAAATAATTCACTTGATGAGTGAATTCATCTTTCGGTTCATCCGCATGAATGGTTAATAATCTTTCAATATGAAATTGGATATTTTTCCATTCTTGGATAAGTAGAAAGGAGTTATAGAGAAATAGATTGATACCATATTTTTTCTCTTTCGTAACCGCTTTTGATTTTTCTGGTATTTCCTTTTGTAATGGCGTTAATTCTGCATCTTGGAGTAACTTTTCGTTCTCAGCTATTTCTT
>JAJPJH010000049.1 GCA_021324335.1 Gammaproteobacteria bacterium | reverse complement strand
GTATTCGCGAATGTGTAACTGATGATGAGTACCACAAGCTGCTTCCGCAGTTTATACAGCTTTAATCAATTTACAACTGGAATGTAGTCTATCGAACGCTTACATTTAATCCAGCTAGCAATCCTTTCTCAAAGAATTTATGCAACCTCATTTGTATAGCGGCTCAATGTAAATGGGTTAGTTTTTAGAAGTTCATTTAAGTTGTTGGTAATTTCTCCTTGAATAATTTTTCTACTTTATTAAATAGCGTTCCTCGTACACAAGCATATAAAGTTGTAAACAGCATAGCCCCGGATATTAAGATGAGTAAGTTCCCGGAAGAAGAAGTTATTCCAACCAAGGGTGCAATAGATAAAAGATAAGCTCCAATCTGTTTAAAAACCCCATTTGTGCCCATGAATACCATAGAATTAAGTGCACTATTCGTTCCTATTAACTCGGGTCGCATATTTTTAGTAAGCCAGGTGAACCCTAATGTTTGGCAACTACTAAAAAATCCTAATCCAAAAAATAGACATCCGAGAACAATTATACTGGGATTATTGATTATTAGCATAAGCATTAAGGAGAGAAAACTAGCACCAGATCCAATAATAATTATCCAAGCTGGATAATTATTTTTATCTGCCAAGGCTCCCCATAAAGGTAAGCCGACCATTAGACCTGAGAATAGTGACATAATGATCCAAGCGCTTATTCCATCGGGGAGATGATAATGACTCATTAATATCACTATGCCCCATAGTGTACCAATGATGCTTACGGGAGTGTCTAATAATACAATCATTAAGCAATCTAGCCAATTGCGATAGTTTTTTAAAATAGCTATATAGGCTCGTACATTTCCTTGCGTAGCCGAGCTTCTCTTTTTATATGGATGGTTATTTTCTGAAAGAGGATGTAAAAAAAAGAAGTTAAATCCCATAACAAAAAAACCAAATATCGCCATAATTATTATTGCAGTTTGTATTCCCATTGTATTTACTGTTAGTAGCAAGGGATATTGACATATCAGACCACCGAACATCCCTGCTGATAAAAATAATCCCATAAAAAAAGTAAAACGATTAGAAAAGAGATTTGATAATACTTTTATACCACCCATAAAAGAAAATGTGCCTCCAAAAAAGCCACAAATAAATCGAGCCACCCATTGGAGATAAAAATTTTGAGCCATAAGAAGTACTGCTCCTATAACAGAGCCAAAAATTGCCCACAATAATATTTTACGCAAAGGGAAATAATCGAGTGCAAATCCGACAGGTAAAAGCCCTATCATGCAGCCATAATAGTAGGCAGCAGATATGGAGGCTATTTGGTGATGACCTCCCCCATGAGCTAAAAAACTAGGGGCAAGAACATTGAAATAACTCATTTGCGCAGATTCAAAAAAGTAGAATAGTGTAATAGCGTAGAAAGTTAATAGATGTTCTTTTTTTATATTCGATGTAAACCTTAAGCTATTAGGCATATGATTTCTCCTGGCAATAACCTTTTATATTCAGGTCTGATAAGTTGATTAATTCTTTAAAAATAAAGTTCGTAATCCCATATTTTTTTAATATTTCATTTAAAGGATTAATTAAATGAGGATGAACAAAAATTTCGGTTGATTCATTTACTAAATTTAAATCTGAAATAAAATCATTTATTTCATTATAATGAATAGTATCCTCAGTATCCAATAAATAATTTTTTTCCGATAAGTTAAATTCAAATAATGGAATCAACACCATTTTCTTCGGATATTTTTTAATAATACGCAATGGAATAATGGGTGCAAAAAATTTTGGAATGATAAAGATCTTCTTTAAGAGGCAAAACTCCTGTATTTCCTTTTCATTTGAACGACTAGTGACAAGATAAATTTTATTATTAGTATTTCCAGATGAGATAATAATATTAATTAACTCAAATCCAGTGTAAAACTTTCCAGAAAATTCATAATCTATTAAATAAGTACAGGTTTTCTGTTTATGAATTTCAATTTCATAAAGTAAATCTTCCTTGGAGCTACAATAGCATAAATTAATTTTACTGTTTACTGATTTAAATCGTTCTTGCCAAACGTGCCAAATTGATATGCTATCATCTACACAAATTACGGTAGCACCATCACTAAGAGACATACTGCTAACAAACCAAGAAGGAGGTTTTTTGACAGGTAGTTTAATTTTAGCTATGCATCCGTGTGGAAAATTAGGGAGTAATTCAATACTACCACCCCATTTAGCCAAACTTTCTCGAGCATGGTGCAATCCAAGCCCTGATCCTTTGCTTTTGGTTGTAAATCCTAATGTGAAAAGAAAAGGTAATATTTCTTTGTTTATACCTACCCCATTATCCGCGATTATTATGATAATGTGTTTTTCTTCTCGCATCAGCTTTACTGTGATAAGACCATTTTCTGCTGAAACAGCTTCACATGCATTATTAATTACATTTGTTAATACTCGTCTAATCTCTGAGGTTACAACTTCGATAAAATAACCATAACATTCAGAGTTAAAATCGTGACGAATCTCTATTGATTGATTAGAGAAGGCAATACGTCTTTCTGATAATACATAATCAAGCAAAACTGCGATTTGGGTAATTGATTTTTCCTCATTATGACTATTTGAAAGGCTGTTTTTTTCTAAATTGTTTGCAATATCTCGTATATGGTTGATTGCATCTCTTAACAGGATTTTCTTGGTTTCAGGCAATTCTGGAATGCGCTTGATGCTAACTTCAAGAGCTAACAAGGGGGAACGTATGTCATGTGCAACTTGAGCTGATATTTTAATCTCTTGATCAAGCTGGGAAGATATAGCATTAAATGAATTATCAATAAAATCACCAAGTATTTTAAATTCGTATATCCTTGTAGGAATATAGGCTCTTTCTTTAATCTTATTTCCCAGATTGAATGATTGAATTCGTCTGAGGAAATCATTAACTGGTTGTAGGATAAAATTTGAAAACCAGTTTCCTAATAATACTGAAGTTACTATGGTAAACATAAACGCTATAGGTAGGCTCCAAAGTATCAATTGTACATTAGGATTATTGTAAGTTAGATTTAAGAAGAATAAGAAAAAGAAGCTTATGGTAAAGACAATAATTGATGTTATTAACATTAGCGCACTACAGCTTGCTTGAATGGATTGTGTATGACAAAATTCAAAAGGCTTTTTTTGAAAACAAAATACGAAACCTATTACCATTGCAATAACGCCGCTCATCCATGTAACATGAACCCATCGTAGCGATATTAGCCTATTTATATCAAGCATAAATAAGCAACGTGACGTTAGGTCGGCAGAAATTATGAGTAAGTATCCAAAAGTTAATAAAATAATCGATAGTGATTGCGTTCTTGCAAGACCTATGACCCCAAAGAACCAAACTAACATATCTAAGCTTACACTAATAATCTGATACCATGTTGAAATAGTTGATAAACTGTACCCAGTTAAGAAATAGTAAATAAGAATACTTATTAAAATCATGGCAAATAATAAATAAGGGAGATTATTTATAGATAATAAATTGATATTATGGTATCTGATAAGGACATACCAGTTATAGGCTTGTGATAATTGGAAAATAAGCATAGATACGGTGACGACTATATCTACGCTATATTTTATATCATGACGCGTTATTCTAAATGAATAATTATAATAAATATCACCGATGACTATAGCGAAAAAAGCGATGCTGTTGGTAATAAAAAATATTCTACGATTTTTATCGTGATAAAAAGCATAGTATAAAGATAAAATACAACATATTAAATCTCCAATGATTTGAGTGAATGAGGTTAAAATTATATCATACGCCATGTAGAGATTACTCCATGAGAACTCATTTTCTAATTTATATTAAGAATAATAAAATCACTTTCTTTTAATATCAGTTTATCTATTATAGGTAATAATAAATTTGAAGTTTTTTGTAACCTTAAAGAAAATTTATAAATTCAATACTGCCCAAAAGTATCGTTCTCGACCTTGAAGAACATGAGGGGTATAGAAGTAATTAGGCCAATCTGTAGGATTGAATTCCCATGCTTCTTTTCCGATACCAAAAAATGGAATTTTCTTTCGATTTTTAACCATTAATAATTCGTCACTGGGTAGTTCATCTTCTACGCCATAAGCCAAAAGCCATGAATCAATACTGCGATCGGAATGCACTATTAAACAAGATCGATGGCCTTGCTTATTAAGGCACAAAAAACTCCCTTGCTTATCAATTAAATAATATTCATTAATATTTTGTTGTTCACAATATTTTTTAAAAAAATTTATAAAAACTGGATCGGATAAAGGAAGCTGGCTTTCAGTTTCAAGATAAGATAATAAAGGTGCTGATATTTTCTGGAAATATAGGAATGAGGATTCCTTTAAATAACTTATTAGCGTATCTTCCATATCTACTTGACTCTTTTGGACGAAACGATGAATCAAGCTTTTATTAAATCCTAAGATAACCTGGCTATCTTGAGCTGTTCCGGTAAGTAGTAATTTACACATTGGTAAATGGCGACATGCTTGCGCTAATGAAAACCCATCCATTTCAGGCATATTATAATCGATTACTAAGGCGGTAATTTCATTATGGCGATTTGGATCGTTTACAAGACTTGCAAGCATAGTAACATCAAAATCAATAGGCGTATGTTGTAACCTTCCATAACTTTCATCATTAAAAATGCTCTTTAGAAAATTATATTTTGATAATGGAGATTGATTTTTCACAAGAAAATCAAGACATACCTTGGAAGATTGGAATGATTTTACATTGTTATATTCTTCAAAAACAGCAGTCATACATTTTAAGAGGGTCTTATCATCATCTGTATATATCCAGGTACTTGGATAATAAAAAAGTGGCAAAATATCCATCATGATAGTGAATCCTATTTTAAAGGTAAATTAATTTTTTATAAACTTGTAGATTGAAAATTAATATATGCTTCAATAATTACTCCAATAATAGTGCAATCAGCTTTATTGTACATTACGATCTTTAAATCTGAATTTAGGGGATAAAGATATTTATTATAACCTTCAGCAACATATTTCTTTACCGTAGCAGTAGAATCTCCAATGAAACTTACCAGAATATAATCTCCGCTAAGTGGTTTAAGTTTAGGGTTAACGATAATATATGCTCCATTATTAAAAATAGGCTCGTATAAGTTATTTTTGATTGTCACAGCAAATACGTTATCCTGTATAGAATCTTTATTATCTTTGAACTGATTTTGCCAGCGAAGCCAACCACAAGTAGGTGTTTTCCAATATTTGTCATATTCTGTAGCCTCTGTGATTGTCAGAATAGGGAGAGACATTGGAGGTCTAGAAATTAAGATATTTTCTTCTTCATCTTTAATAAATTTTTTATCTAGGGGTTCTTTTCCCAAGATTTGATCAATTTTAATACCAAAATATTCCGTGATCGCTATGAGGGTCGAGATACGAGGATCTTTAACCTCTCCCGTTAGTAGACGATTAATCGTGGGGGTGGGCAAGTTCAATTTTCTAGCTAAGGCATTAGCACTTAAATGGGCATGATCCATCAATTGCTTCAATACAGACATCAAATTAGCTTCTTTAGTATTCATGTAGTCCTTGCTCATAGCCCAATCAATCTATTTCACTATTTTGAAATAATACCTTGATAATTAAACATTAATGTAATATATTATTATTACATTAATGTTTAATTGTTGTCTTCTTAAGCCTCCTTTCAAGGCTTAGGTAAAGGACTGAAACGTAAATGTTTCAATAGTAGTTGTCAAGATAGTTAAGTATTTTTCAATTTAGAGGGAGAGATATTACATGAAAAAGATTAGCGTTTATAAGAAAAGCAATGCAATTTCGCAGATATAAATTAGAAAAATTATGGACACAAAAAGGGAAGTGGCTGTTAATTGGAGATAAAAAATATGCCCGCAATGGAACCTTTATCTAGTTTACTAGGAATCGATAGCCGCAAACTATCAAAGGAAGAGAACTTCTTACTTGAAGCAGAACTTTTTATGCTCGTCTGCACGACACTCAAAGAGAATTTTCTAAAACAACAAAAAGATTATTTTCGCTCGATTAATTTACCTGTAGGAATGGAGAACATCATGATTGAAGCCAACTATGCACGCTTGATAATTCTGGACATCTTAGCAACAGATAACTATACAATTACTGGAATTGCAAATTACACAGATACGCCTGAAGATGTTATCAGTGATATATATGGAGGATTTAATAAAAATCCGTCAGCTATGTTTCTTCAAAAACTTATTCAACTCCATCGAACAGTTAGATATGACCTTTATAAAGAAATTATAAAAAAAATTATATGTGGATATATGTGCTTATATAATGAAGGAGAGAAAAAAACAGCTTGAAGAATATTGCGTACTCACTTTTATATTCAATTAAATCAGCTAGATGCAGATAAAGGATTATATGTTTAGGATTTTCAAAAATTGAACTAAGTCACCATATAATCCAAAAACATCTGCATCTTCTTATTAATCGAATCAACATTACGCTCGAAGCATCAATAGCGACATTACTCGCCCAATTGGCTAAACAAGAGCATACTTCGCTTTCTAACCTCGCAAAAGAGCTTGTTTTAGAGGCACTAGAACGCCGTGAAGATAAAGCGCTTTCTGCTATTGCCGAAACCCGTGATACCAAAAAAGCAAAAAGGATTAAGCACGAAGATGCCTGGAAATAAATCCTATCACATTGAATACTTTACGTCTGTGATAGAGGAAGATATTCCTACTCTTCCTAAAACTTTAAAAGCCAGCATAAAAAAAGGAATTGAGGAATGCCTAACGGTTGATCCCATCGGATTCGGCAAGCCCCTACGCTATAGCTTAAAAGGTCACCGGCGTTTACGAGTAGGCGATTACCGCATTGTTTATCGAATAGATGCAAAAAAATTTATTGTCGTTATTATTGTTATCAAACATCGTAAAGAAGTTTACGAATAATTTTAATACGCACGTTAAAGATAGCTCAAAAATACTTGGGGAATTTTAACAACCTTATTTTCTCTAGCATCATAACAAACCATTAACGTTATAGCCCTTGCTATTTCTTTATTTTTTTCGTGATTCATCACTTGATAAACTAATTCAAAACTGACTTTTGACACCTCACCCACGCCTAAACTAATAGACAATTGGTCTGAATAAAAGGCTTGATTCATATAATTTATAAGAAGACTTTTCATCATGACACCGCAACCACCAATATCTAATTCTGTGTATCCTATTTTCCTAAAAAACCTAACTCTAGCCTCATGCAGCAGAGAAACCAAAGAATCATGTCCTAAATGGTTTCCATAATTTATATTCTGGATTCTCACCTCGATGGTGGTGCTGAAAATAGGAGTATCTATCGAGGGAATTTTAAAATTTGATATCATTTTTTACCTCTAGGTTAATAAATTTGCCCATAATACATCTTCGCTTTATACCAAAATTCCACCCAACCATTCTTCTCATATCGATCAAAAATCTTTTTTAATTCCTCTATCATCTCCTCATAACCCACATCTCCTGGCCTTAAGCTATAAGAAGCTGACAAAAGCCGTCCCTTTAATCCTTCCTAATTTAATCGCTGCTTATTATCAAAAGACCGTACGCGCATTTTATCGGGCGCAAAAAATTCTGCCATCGCGCTTTTATCAAATCGCTCTGCAACTGATTGACAATAATCTGTCCCAAAACGGCGAATGAGATTTTCATAATCTTCTAATAAATTTGATTGCTCAACATTTCTTACATTCCATATCAAAATAACCCAGCCAGGTGATTTCAGAATACGCTTAAATTCTATTCTCGATTTTTCTGGATCAAACCAATGAAACGCTGTTCCCACCGTCACAATATCCATACTCTGATCTTTTAATGTTGTCGCTTCTGCACTGCCGTTAATGGTGTAAAAGTTAGCGTAATCATTTAAATAATCTTCGCCTGCTTCACGCATACTCTGATTTGGCTCAACTCCATAGACCACGCAGCCATAATCAAGAAATAATTTTGATAAAAACCCCGTGCCAGATCCTATATCAGCAATCACTTTATCTTTTGTTAAACCACACTCATCAATTAAAACTTGCACTATTTCGTTGGGATAAGAAGGTCGATATTTAATATAATCTTGGACGGTTTTGGTAAAACGTTCTTTTGAATTATCCATAGCTAATCCTTCTTAAATGCTTTCAATCTTGCTTCAAGTTTTAATTTAATTGCTGGCCATTCTGAGTTTACAATACCAAATACCACGGTATCGCGAATATAATTATCTTCAACTACCATATGTTGACGAAGAACACCTTCTTGAATAGCGCCTAATTTTTTAATAGCAGCCTGCGAACGTAAATTACGGCTGTCAGCAAAAAATTCTACTCGATTGACTTCCTGCGCCTCAAAAGCATGCTGCAATAATAAATATTTACATTCGGGATTGACTTCTGTGCCCCACGTGTCGAGGCAGTACCAAGTATACCCAATTGAAAGGCGCAGATGTTCAGTGAAAATACCATAGTATCGTGTACTACCAATAATCGCATTATCTTTGCGACGGCGTACAGCAAAAGGAAGATGTTGCTTACGTTGAAAATTTTCTAATGCTTCATCAAACCAACCATCAAATTGCGCACCAAATGCTTTCGTCGCATTATAAGTCCAAATACGTTTATCATCTGCCGCAACTCGTAATTCCTCTCGATGCACCTCGTCAAAAGGCTCTAGCTGTATCCAATGACCAATCAATGGATTCCTTTTAAATAAATAATCCAACGCAACAAGCATGACAGTACTCCTACAATTAAAAGCAGCGACCCAAACCATAATAGCGTTCCGCTATAAGTCATACTCACCAATAATCCACCAACCACACCAGCAGCACTCATTAAAGTAGAAAATATTGCCATGCGTGCTCCCATGGGTTCTTTACATGCTTCAATAGCAATGCGATGAGAAGGGGCAAAGGCTAATGATGAGCCAAAAGTAAAAATAATCATGCTAATAACCAATCCAAACAAAAATTGCGGGAAAAGCATCGTTAAAATCAGGGCTAATATCCCGCTAAATAGCACAATCATCAACCCGATATTAATTAATCGCTCAGGACCTATTCGGTCTATAATATATTTGACCACTTGTGCGCCTATAATCAAATTGCCAAATACCATCGCCTGAAATACACCAAACATCAGCATATTAAATTTAAATTGGCTAATCACCAAAAAAGGGCCTGCAGCAATCCAAGCAATCATGCCTAAAAAAGTAGAGCAGGAAATAAGCGTATTAAGCATAAAGGCAGGATTATTGAGAATACCGAAATAATTTCTCACTAATAATTTCCAATCGAATGTATGACGCTTTTCGAGAGGATTACTTTCTGGCATCAAAATCCATAATAAAGTCATACCTATCAAAGCCCATATTGCTAACATCCCAAATATCCAACGCCAACTTAATACCTGCAAGACAAGGCCACCCGCCAGAGGACCAAAAGCCGGCGCAAGCACAGTGATACATCCCATGAGAGCTAAAATTTTGATGGCTCGCATTCTGTCATAAATTTCATGAATACTGGAATACCCCGCGGTACCAATAGAACAAACCGCGCATCCTTGAAAAAATCTCGCTGTTAATAAAATATTTATATTGGTGGTCATCGCACAAACGATGGTTGATAAGATAAATACGGCACCCCCGCCCAATAGAATGGGTCTTCGCCCTAATCGATCTGAAAGCGGCCCTAAAAAAAGCTGTAAGGAAGCAGAACCTAAAAACCATGTTGTTAATGTTTGCTGCGCTAAATGCGGTGTAATGCCTAAATCAGTTGCAAGAGAAGGGAGAGCAGGCAAATACATATCATTGGCGAGATAATTCGTAATCTCATAAAACACTAAGAGAAAAGGAAACAAGGCAAGTATTTTTTCTTGTTTGGATAACATAACTATCTCGATTGATGAGAAATTAACTTTTTAAAACAGCGATTATCCTTGACGCCGGTATCTCGTTAGTACTGTTGCAATTTTATCTTCGATCGATTTATATTGCCAACCCATGCCTCCATGCCCATTAATCATAATGACAAATGCCAATGCTTCTTTATCCGCACTGGTGGCATAACCTGCTAAACTCGCCACCCCCATTCCCGACATGGTTCCCGTTTTCGCTCGCACTTTTCTTGCAATATTCCACATGCGGTATTTCAATGTTCCATCGACACCCGCGATCGGCAATGCCGAAATAAATTCATAACTGGTTTGATAATGATGATAAGCAAATTCTAATACTTGCATCATTTGTGCAGATGTCACGAGATTATTCGGCGATAATCCAGAACCATCTAAAATACGCATATTAATCGTATTGACGCCTGCTTGCTTCGCTAAAATTTGCGATACCGCATAACCGCCATTGGCCCAGCTACCAGGCTGATGGGTATACAATTGTCCTACTTTCTTAAACAACGCACCTGCAATCACATTATCCGATTTCTTTAACATATCATTAATAATAAAATGCAATGGCTTAGAAGCATGCGCATTGACTAAGGATAAATTTTCAGGCGCTGAACCAAATGTCACACTGCCATAGACTCTAATGGATAAACGGGTGAGTAAATTCTTGAATAACTCTCTATCATATTCCGGAATATCCGCCACCACATAACTCACCCCCCAAGCAGAATGCCCTTTACGAACACAGCCATCGATCGCAATCATACTGCTAGGATCTTCTGATAAATGAACCGAGCAACCTCGGGCGCTATTTGTCGTGACTACGGAATTGCGAATCATAGGATAAAAATATTTAGGAGAGGTCACCACTTGGGCAGGATTGCCAGAGACGCGAGAAGGCGTCACTTGGAAAGATAAACAGTTTTTATTAATAATACTGGCACTGATCGGTGCGCCATAACAATAAGCCTTGTCTTTCCCCACCCATCCGGGGCCATAAAAACTTTGATCATAGGCTGTATTGTCAATATAAACATTCCCAGCAATCGCTTGGATTTGGTGAGATCGTAAACTTACCATTAACTCCGCTAAATCATCATAAGTAAGAGTAGGATCACCGCTTAAGACAATATATAAGTTACCTTGCAATACACCATTTTGAACACTTTTAGCATCAGTCAATAATTGGGTAGAAAATCGATAATCGGGGCCCAGAAAAAGGAGTGCTGCTTCAGCCGTGAAAATCTTCATGGTGCTCGCAGGGCTGAAAGGTTGGTAAATGTTACGGGCATACAGCGAATCACCGTATTTCATTGATTTTACATAAACAGCAATGTCCGCATCCTTATTCTTAGAATTGATAATGGCATTGATTTCTTCTGCCAATTCAGACTCTCCATAGCTCACCCCAGGCGCAGCTATTGGCTGTGTATGATGTCGCAGGCGTGAGTGAGTTTTTGAATGTTTATGGCTCGCCAATGCCGATTGGCTCACACACAGGGTGATGCAAACACTGAGTAATAAGTAAAGTAATCTCATTTAATCCCCATCCCAACTATGCTATACTTTTTCGTTCCAGGAGGCGCTATTATGATAAACATTAAACAAATCCTTGGCTTGACCCATTATACAAGCGAATTAGACCAATTTCTTTCTGATTTTGCTAAAACTCACCCTAAACTATCGAGTTCTCAGCGAAAAGAAAAGGAGAAATATGCTCGGATTTATCGGTTACGCGATAATCCTCAATCCTCCGAAACCTCCAAAACAAAAGATAGCCTTTGGGAAGAGTTTTAAGGTGATCTCATGCGGCGCTTTATTAACCAAGTAATTCCCTTTATCTTGCTGGGCATTGCGTTGGTTGCCTTTGCATTTGGTATTGTGTTGCTTGCTTATTTATTTTTCTTCGGTGCCTTATTAGGCATGATCCTATTTCTAATCAGCTGGATCCGAACCACTTTCTTCCCCCCCAAAAGCGTAATGAAACAACCCCCTCCCAAATCGGGACGTATTATTGACTTGGATGATTGGAAAAAATGAGGAGGATAAACCATGCCGCTTACATGGAAAGAGCAGCTACAAAACAAACTTATTCAACAGGAAGGCAATAAAAAAGGAGCCGCCCTTAACAAAAAATATGAACACGCTTTTCCACCAGGCTATATCGATGAATATACTGTCGACATGGCTGTTAGCGATATCAGCTACATTGAGCAAATCTCACCCGAACACCCCTTAACCCTCAACTTTTATTTTGCCCCCGAAAGAGAATATCCCTTACATTTGCGCTTGTTCCAATGGCAGCAACCCATTCCCTTGTCGGATGTACTGCCTATGTTAGAAAATTTCGATTTGCGCACCTACAATGAACGTCCACATAAAATCACGCTTAAACAAAACGAGTCTATCTGGATTAGTGATTTTGCTGTTGTTTACACAAAAACGAATGTGGATCTTGAAAAAGTCAAACCATTATTTCAAGACGCATTCATCAGTATATATCAGAGTCTCTCTGAAAATGATGGCTTTAATAAACTAGTCTTAGGCGCTGCGCTTTCTTGGCGTGAGATTACTATTTTGCGCGCTTATGCGAAGTATTTACGTCAAGCTCAGTTTCGTTTTAGCCAAACTTATATTGAAAAAGCCCTAGCGAATAATACGGTTATTGCAAAAGCCTTAGTCGATCTCTTCTTGCTCCGCTTTGACCCTGCTAAAGCTGCAAAAGCGCAACAGCAGGTTAAGCAAATCGAGCAACGGATTCTGCAATCATTAGAAGGTGTGATGGTATTAGATGAAGACGTGATCATCCGGCGTCTGTTGACACTGATCAAAGCGACGCTCCGTACGAATTATTTTCAAACGAGTGAAGAAGGACAACCAAAAGCCTATCTTTCTTTCAAACTCAGATCACATGACATTCCTGAGCTACCTCTTCCTGTCCCCTTGTATGAAGTTTTTGTTTATTCCCCGCATTTTGAAGCCATTCATTTGCGCAACACGAAAGTAGCACGCGGGGGTATTCGCTGGTCTGATCGCTTAGAAGATTTTCGTACTGAAATCTTAGGCTTGATGAAAGCGCAGACGGTCAAAAATGCGATCATTGTACCTTCCGGTGCAAAAGGGGGGTTTGTGCTAAAGGCTATTTCCCCGCAAGCGCCACGTGAAATCCTCCAAAAAGAAGTAATTAATTGCTATCAAGCATTTATCTCTGGCTTACTCGATTTAACTGATAATATTAAGGAAGCGGAATATCTCCGCCCGCCTGATGTGGTTTGTTATGATGATCTTGATCCTTATTTAGTCGTTGCAGCAGACAAAGGAACAGCGACTTTTTCTGACATTGCCAATAACATCGCTAAAAGTTATCACTTTTGGCTAGGCGACGCTTTCGCTTCCGGTGGCTCTACAGGTTACGACCATAAGAAAATGGGCATTACCGCACGCGGCGCGTGGGAATCTATTAAACGTCATTTTCGTGAGTTGGATATTGATATTCATAAAACCGATATCACTACGATCGGTATTGGCGATATGAGTGGTGATGTATTTGGTAATGGCATGATGTACTCCAAGCATATTAAGCTTGTTGCTGCATTTGATCATCGTCATATTTTTATTGACCCCAACCCAGATGCTGAAATTTCTTTTTATGAGCGGGTACGTTTATTTAATTTACCGACTTCTTCTTGGGAAGATTATAATCCCAAATTAATTTCCAAAGGTGGCGGGGTTTTCAAGCGCAGCAGCAAGTCGATTACCTTGACCTCCCAAATGAAGCAGCTATTAAAGGTAGAAAATAACACCTTAACACCGAATGAACTTATTCGTGCCATATTAAAAGCACCCGTGGATTTATTATTTAACGGCGGCATCGGCACCTACGTGAAAGCCAGCACGGAAAGCAATGCGGATGTTAGTGATCGCACGAATGATTATTGCCGTGTCAATGGTAATGAATTGCAATGTCGCGTTGTCGGCGAGGGCGGTAATTTAGGCTTTACTCAATTAGGGCGTGTGGAATATGCCTTAAAAGGCGGTTTAATCAATACAGATTTTATTGATAATTCCGCCGGTGTCGATTGCTCAGACCATGAAGTTAATCTAAAAATTTTATTAAATGAAGAAGTCCATAAAAAAGTGCTGACTGAAAAGAAGCGCAACGAATTACTCGCTTCTGTGACAGATGAAGTTGCTGAGCTAGTATTAAGCGATAATTATCATCAAGCTTTGGTTATGAGTTTTTCTACCTATCATGCCAAGAAAAATATTGGCTTACACACGAGTTACATTAAAGAACTTGAATTACAAGGTATTCTCAATCGACAAATGGAATTTTTGCCTGATGACAAAACCTTACTAGAGCGAAAAGCAGCCGGCGAAGGATTAACGCGACCAGAATTAGCTATTTTATTAGCTTATACTAAAATTTATATTAAACATGAAATTTTAAATTCTTCTTTGCCAGAAAATAATTACTTGAAACAAATCATCGAAACTGCTTTCCCGCCTGCTATTCGAAAAAAATATAAAAATATCATGTATTATCACCGTTTGCATCGAGACATTATTGCCACGCAGCTTAGCAATATGGTTATCAATGAAATGGGGATTACGTTTATTTACCGTTTACAAATAGAAACAGGGGCCACGATTGATGAAATTATTCGTGCTTATACGGTTGCTTCAAAAGTCTTTGGAACGCACGAATTACGTGCGCTCATTGAATCATTAGATTTTAAACTGCCGATTTCTGAGCAGTATGAGATGCTATTTAATATTCGTAATCTAGTTAATTTAGCTTCCAGGTGGTTTTTGCGAGGTGATCATCTTAAGGGGGATCTAGAAAATCTGATTAAACTATATTCAACACAAGTGAGAGAATTAGAACAAATTATTCCTGATTTAATGGGTGGCTTTACGAAACAATATTTAGCCTCGCTAGGCGAACGTTTCTTAAAAGTCGGTTTACCGAAAGAAATCGCGAGACGCATTGCGGCTTATCGAGCTATTTATACTTCGCTTAACATTATTGATGTGGCAACAGCTAATAAACTGGATTTAATCAAAACAGCGCGGGTGTATTTTTCAGCAGGTGAGCGAATTAATTTGTTATGGTTTCGCGATCAAATTGCAAATGATTCGCGTGAGGGACATTGGAATACGTTGGCACGTTTGACCTTGCGGGATGAATTAGATATTGCGCAGCGTATTTTGACGATGGCGATTATGAATTTTGATAAGAAAGAACCGGATGCGGACCAATTGATTGAGAAGTGGGTAGAGAAACATCGGCGCGCATTAGATCGTTGGGATAAGCTTTTGGCTATGCTGCATGCGAGTTCTAATGTAGAATATACGATGTTCTTTATTGCGATTCGGGAATTGTTGGGATTGGTGGCGGGAAGTCAGCGGTAAATTGATACACCATATGGCAGTAATAATAACATCTATAATAAGAGAAACAGCCTATGCAAGCTCGAGAACCTCATTACTTAGAAAACACCTTGAGAGAGGCCATTGATAATAATCACTTTGAGTATGCAAAGGGATTAATTAAATTAATCAAAAAAAAGATGGCATGCCTCCTTGGCCAAGCTTAAGTAGCACCGATGAATTAGAAAGGACTTTTCTTTTTTATGCATTAGAAGTTGGTGCGAAAGAAATAGCTAAAATGCTTTTAGATGAATTCAAAAATGATAATAATATTCTTTCTCAGCCAGATATAAAAGAAAGAACGCTCATCTGGATAGCTGCTTCTCAAGGATACGGGGATATTATCGCGATGTTAATTCAACATAAAAAAATGCGGGAAAACAATCTGTGGCTAAAAGCAGATGTAAATGGCTTGACCCCTTTGCACATTGCTGCAAGGAATGGCCATCATGAGGTCGTAAAAATTCTACTGGCAGAAATTAAAAAAGAGGTTGATCCATACATCATCATTAACCAATTCGATGCGAAAGGGAAAACTCCCCTCTATTATGCTTTCCGTGGGACAATACCCCATTTAAACATCATGTATTTAAACATTATAGCTGAACTCATTCAAGCAGGTGCAGATATAAATTTGCATGTTGAAGACGAAACTTATTTCTCAATTCTCTCTAGAATGTCATCAGAGTGTCAATTATATATTTTTACGAGCTTAGATAAAGGGAGTCAAATCATTTTTCTGAGAGCCTATCAAGTAATGGTAAAAAAGTTTCCTGATAGAAGCGAACTTAAAGCAATTTATCATCAATGTGCAGGCAAATATAGTTTACACGCATTACTCATTGCTCATTTGCCTTCCTATGCTAGAAATTTCTTTCTAGCAAAGAGAAAAACTGAAATAACTATCCCTTGTCGTTCCCAGACAAAACAAATTCAGCATTATATGCAGTTAGTGGATAAAGATATATTCTTGCTAACAGAGATAAGGAAAGAAATTAGAGAATACCTTTATAAATTAATAATAGAAGAAATTAATCCAACTTCATTTTCTTATAAAGATCATTTAAGGCATGCTCCAAGTATCACTCCCTTTTCCTGTTCGCTACTATATATAGGGTATGAAATATTGCAGCGAGAAGGAGTTTTTACTGAAGATAAAATGTGCCACCCACCTTCTCATTTGAACTTCTTTTTCATGATAACAAGTCTTTTTATAGGTCTTGGTATATTTGCTTTCTCAGAAGATATGATTGAAGAAAAAGAATATATGGCACATAAAAGAAATTGGCAAGCTATTTCAGAAAAATTAAAATTGATTTTAAGTGAATTACAAAGCTTCAAAAACCGTGAATTAGGGGGAAACATTTCTGAGGAAATGCGGAAGCAAGCGTTACAAATTAACCAGTTAAATGATGAGATAACCATATTAGAAGAAGCTCAGCCTATTGAGAAAATAAAGCTTACTTTTAAAATAATTACTGAAATCCTCGATAAGCTTATTACGAATTTTTATAAAATAAAAAGACCATTTACTTTAACATCGTCTACCCTGTTCTTTAGACAAGCTAACCAACAATCTAATGAAACACAGTATGAAAGACAATTTCGAAATGCTTCTCCTTAAGTTTGGCAGCGTACAAAAAGACATTGAAGCTTTCCCTGAAAAAGCAAAGCAACGGAGCATGACCGCACTAACGGTCATTAGCGCTAACCTAGAGCTTAGCCAGAAAGAATTTAAATATACGCCAACTATTGGTCAGGCTGCTATGAGTTAAGACAAAAAAGATTGAATTTATTGAAAGTACAGGCAATTTATTTGAAGATGTAGGTTTTATACTTTTATAAATTAAGATAAATAAGCATATGAAAGAAGATCAAGCAGCAATAAAAATCCAAAGTGTTTTTAGAGGATATTTATTTCGGAAGAAAAAGACTTTTGGAAAATCAGCTGGTAAGGAAATTGAAATCTATCTTCCAATAGGTATTAAAAAAAGTAATAGCAGCACTATTAGCTACGATAATATACCAGGGGCTGGTGCTGATACATTTATATGTGAATCAGAATTATTTTCCATAAAAAGGGATGTGATGAGGTTCACATCACACTGTGAAAAACTAGAAATTCCTGAAATTGTTACTGCTCCCTTTAGACAGCATGGGGAAATTAATACTAATTTGCCAACAGAAGAAGAAATTGACACGGCTATTTATGATTTATTATCTATAATAGAAAACTTTACTCAGCAAGCTGCTCAAACAAACCAAGTATCTTATCTTCCACTGAGGCAACTTCTACAGGAATATAATCAAAAACATGGAAAGCATCCTTTGAGGATACCAACTTATTTTAAAAAAATGCTTAATGAGCCAAGGGACATGCTGTATTTTTTTCAGAAATATTCTTACGGATCAAAAATCAATTCGAAAAAACTAACATCCGATAGCAATGCTGAATTATGTCTTGTTTATGACCATAAAGTTGAGCCAATCTTTAATAAATCTGATACCCCTAGAACCTTAGATGCTTCCAGGGTTATTACTGAAAATAAATATCAAACTGGTGAATTATTAGTTCATATCCAGAAAACTTTCAGTTTTCCAGTAGAAGAATATAAACCTGGTTTACTTTCAGAAGATTTCCATTTAACGGAGCAACAAAAGGATTTTTTAAAGGAAGCACGCAATAGATCAGAAAATTTTATTGATAAACATCCACTACCAACCACCGCAAATAAAGAAAAAATTCTTGGACTATTAACAATTTGTGCTGAGCATGTTATTACCGTAACAAAATCTAAAGAATATGTTGATCTTCATGAAAGAGCTGACCGGCCTGCTTTAGTTTCTAGACACCTACTTCATTATATTAAGAAAAACGTTTGCAACGATGTCGAGCTTAAATGGTTTGACGAAATGTTTAAAAATCATCAAGAAGATATCCAAAGAATATTATGTGTAGATCACTATGAGCCTGATTATAAAGGCAAAGACGGGGCGTATGGCAGTTCTGATAGTAATGGATGGAAAAATGCAAGATACGATGTGATATTTGATCTTTTTGGAGATTTTGCTAATCAATACGCGCTAACGGTAGTTGATAAGGATTATTTACCGGAAAAACAATATCTCAAAATGAAAGAATACGGAATAACGAGTTGGAAAAAAATGTTTTCAAATTATCAATTTTTACTGGGGAGAAATATTTATTTTAATTTACAAATGGTAAAAGGTGAAAATAAAAAAAATGAATATGAAGTCCTCGCTGAAGCTCGCAGAATTGGTCTTATGACGATAGAAGAATATGGACAGAGTAAGAGCGGTATTTCTTTGTCCAATCGGAATAAAAGAGGTACTTTATGAAAAAGCAATCAAAATTAACCGCAGAAGAACCAGAGATATTTGATGACTTAAATCTCGCTATGGGTAAGTAGCATTGTAGACACACTACTTCCCCATAAGAGATTCGATAATTTAAACTCGAACAAAAATGGGCTATGTTTAGTGATATACCAAATAAAATGTGACCCGAATTTCATTTCTCAGAACAATTTCCCAGACGTATTTCTATTCCTAACAGATTGTGAAACACCTTCGATTTGTTGCGATAGCTGTGCTTTTAAGGTCTTCATTTCAGAAAGAATATTTTTCATTCCTTTCTGTAAATCAGCTATTTCTTGTTGCGCGTGTTGGAGTTGCTGTTTCAATTTAACTATATCATTATCACTCGTTGATAAAGGACCGCCTAATGTATAAGATTCGATACTTAATTTCCTTTGCTCATCAATAAATTTAATTGTCTTATGCACATCCTCAAATGCTTCAACAAAATAGTCACCCCCTATTCTGTAATAAACTGGGTTCTCTAAATATATAATATCTTTTTCATCTTTAATCGACTGTAACTCGTTAAAACTCAGCAACTTATATTTTTCTCCGTGATGGTAAACAACTTTTTTATTCTCCACTCCATTTTTAAATGAATTGAAAGTTTTACCATATAAATAGTCTTCATTTATAATTCTAGGTTGCATATTATTTCTCCAAAAATTGTTTTTATTTAATTATTATTTAATTATATAGAAAATAAGTAAAATCCTCTATCCGTCACCACCCCCTCTAACCCCACATCCCACGGCTCCGATGGCAACCATTTTGCTTCCTGCACTGCATAAGCCACCCCAATCAGCTTTGGCTTTTCGCCTCCTCGCTCCTGCAAAAAAGCTAATGTCCTATCATAATATCCCCCTCCCATTCCTAGCCGCGTCCCCGCACGATCAAACGCTAACAACGGCAGCAGCATGATATCCAACTGCTCAGGCGGCACACGCCGTGATTGATCAAGTGGCTCTAAAATTGAATAGCGATTAGGATGTAACACATCACCATAATCATATTGCACAAACTGCAATGATTTTTCTTCGGTTAACACTGGCAAATAACAGTGTTTCTTCGCCCGCCAAATCGCTTCAATCATCGGCAAGGTATCGAATTCATCTTTCACAGGCAAATAGCAAGCAATCATCGTGCTCGATTGAAATACAGTCTGCTCCGTCAAAATCTTTGCTGCTGCAAGCGCTGCATGGGCGCGGTAATCAGCAGGGATTTGACTGCGTAATTGGCGGAAGTGCTGCCTTAAGGCAGATTTACTCGGTCTCGGTTGTATAAACAAACTCCGTCTGCAGTTTTTTATTAATAGCGGTATCTAATTTATTCTGCAATTGCGCAATACGTTGGCTCACTTTATGTAAAACATTACTACGCTGATTGTCACGGCGTAAAAATTCATGTGCCATATTTAAGGCGGTAATCACAACAATACGCTCAAAGTTAGCGACTTTTCCTGAATCTCGCACTTTTACCATTTCTTGATTCAAAAAAGCAGCTGCTTCCTGTAAGGAATTAAGCTCAGAGGCAGGGCAGCGTATGGGATAAGGTCTGCCTAAAATTTCGATGGTGGTATTAATCATTTCATCGTTCATGGTAGTTTCTCGATTGTTTTGAGCATGGTTACCAAGCTATTGATCTGGGAGATCGCTTTATGCTGTTTCACCTTCAAGGATTCATGGATTGTTTGAGGTGATCGTGCTGATAAAGCAGCGTTCGGATTTGATGCTCAAGGCGATTTAACAAATCTTCCATGGTTATATTACCTACACTTGGACTTGGGTCTATAGGCATCATATAATATGCATCGCCAAACATAAAGTATAGCCGATGACCAAATTAATGAAAAATCCAACGGAATTAGCTGAATGGCAAGCTCTCAAGGCTTACTATCAGACCTTATCCCAACAGCAAGTGCGGCACCTTCAAACCAAGGATAGTTATGACAAAGCCATGCGCACATTTTCTTTTAATAAGTAGTACTATTTTGCTACTTTCTGCCTGCGGGCAATCGGGGCCTTTGTACTTACCATCGCCAGAAAAACCCCCTGCTAGTCATACGGTTACCACTAATTTAGCAAGCGATGTTCAGCCTGTCCGTAACACGCAATTTCCCAATGGAGGATAATCTGCATGCCATCAACTTCATTTCATTTCACTAAAATGCATGGGCTGGGTAATGATTTTGTGATTGTGAATGCTACCGATCATCCGCTTGTTTTATCTTCTCCCTTGATTGCTCAATTAGGCCATCGGCATACGGGCATCGGCTTTGACCAATTGTTAATGATTGAACCTTCCCAGCAAGCTGATTTCTTTTGTCGTATTTTCAATGCTGATGGCAGTGAAGCAGAACAATGCGGTAATGGATTACGGTGTGTGGCACGCTTTGTCCATGAAAAAAAGTTACAGACTTCTTCTCATTTACGAATTGAAACACGAGCAGGTGTGTTTCCGGTTATGATTCGGGATTACGATCATATTCGCGTCACGATGGGCGTCCCGCAGATTCAAGAAAAATACATTGAACTTAAAATAGCAGAAAAACTATTCAGGCTGAGTGTCTTATCTTTGGGTAATCCGCATGCCATCATAAAAATAGAATCGATCGCAGCGGTACCCGTTTTAGACTGGGGAACTGCTATTTCCGAACACCATTTTTTTCCGCAGGGAGCCAATGTAGGTTTTATGCAAATTATCACCCCCCAACATATTCGTTTGCGGGCGTTTGAAAGAGGCGTGGGTGAAACCTATGCTTGTGGCAGCAATGCGTGTGCAGCCGTGGCTGCAGGGATACTAAATGGGTGGTTAGATCACCGAGTCAAAGTGGAATTTAAACTAGGTTACTTAGAGATAGAATGGGCAGGCGAGGATAAGCCGCTACAGATGACGGGGCCTGCCGTTAGGGTATTTGAAGGAAATTATCATCGAACGTGAGGTGGGGACAGCTTCTTTCTTATTTCCTGGGTAAAGCAAGTTGTGCAGGACGGAGAGGCTCTATATTTCTTTTTGGCATCGCAGATTGATATGGCCTAAAAAAGTTTTGCATTGTTTCTAATGGTGATGCTTGAAGCCGCTCATAGAGATCACGTGTCAATTCTTCTTTAACCTCATCTATCATAGCCATGAAATTGGCCATTTCCTCCTTGGTCGCCTTACCCTTAGATCTTAAATCTTCCCAGTCATCGCGCAATCCAGCCACACTTAGCTCATCTTCAAAGCGGCTTTCTAATTTACGTAAGCGTTGATCGGCATGATTTAATTCAGCTTGATAAGCTTTGGAGGAGAGATACGTTTCTTTGATGGGCGGGGTAGACTTTCGATTAAAAAATCCATAAATGTTGCGCGCAAGGACAGCAGCCAAAGCGAGGGTGCCATCTATGGGTGGTAAAGTGACAGGTATGTTGGGTGCCATGTTTGTTTGATGGACTTTACAAGAAATAGACGGTATGCCATAAGATTCAATTTCACTACAATAAGCAAATGCATCCTGCTTCAAAGCCTGTCGGTTAGGATCAGGAAAATACGTAGAAGCTGTAACAGAATCATCCGGTAGGTGGGTAAAAGCATAAGGGTCATCCTCGGAGTTTATACTAGGAGTAGCTGAGTTTGATCGATCTTGCGGCTGAAGGGATGCCGTATCCATATAAGTGCAGCTAAGCGTATCGACAGTGGTCTTATCATACAAGGCAACGACATTATTTTCTTCGGTCAAATCAACGCTAACAGGTGCACCGCAAGGTAAATCGGGTGAAAGAGCCGCTTGTGAAACAAGTTGATTCATATCATCAATTAACGTAAAGCCACAGGTGGAAGTAAGTAGCACATAATTGTTAGGTAGTCCTACTGCGGCCAACAATTTGTCTTTACTATTTAAAGTAAAATACAATGGTTGCGACCAGGTTGTTCCATTATAGATTATCGCCCCATATAGGCTGGGGTTTTGGTAGTTGTAGCCAATCACCATAAATCCTTGACCTGTAGGGGCAACTACCTGAGAAGCGCAATCCCAATTGTCGGTAATAGGGATCTGTCTGATGATTTCGCTATTGCTATTAAGAATGGAAAAGGAAAGAGCATGTTGGTACATGTCTATGGCGCCGACTACATAATTACTATCGTATAATGAGGCAGCAATAGGAGTAATGTAGTAACTACCAGTCATAAGTACAGTGCTTTTTTCAAGAGAGGAAGCTGCCAGCACATAAGAAGACATGGGTGATTGATTTTCTAGAGTATAAAAGGCAAGAAAATTATTTCTATTACTGCTAATGGTAGGGTTGCTCATTATCTCACACCCTCGGAATGTAGTATGATCAAAAATACAGGTTCCATCAGGAGTTGCCAATGGAAGATTGATCGGTTGCTCTGCGTCCGATTCTGATCCAAAAACTGCTTTTAGATAGTAATAGTCATGCTTGTCCTCGGTGAGGGGTATATAGGAATTTTCAAAAGATTCTTGGTAGGCAAAAACGAACCTCTCGTCGTTAAGCGCTGCCACAGAATTTTTACTAAAGGAAATACTATTAAATTCCTGAGGATTAATTTCAAAAAGTGGTATTTGGTTTAAAATGTTTCCGTCTGGCGAAACAATATTGGCATTTACTTCGGTAGTTGTAGCCGTGGAAGAAAAGGAGATGGCTACATAGCTTCCTGTAATGGCAGGATTATTTGTGAGTAATCGCTTGATGGAATATTTACCGTAATCTTTTTTAACTTGACAGCCAGGATTGGCGTATAAGTCAGTAAGAATTAAATCCATATTACCGCTTTTAAAGTTATTAATGAGAATATCATTCTGTGGATCACCCCAGCTAATTTTGAGTTGATTGACGTTTTGATCATAATCAGAGGGAATTAAATTGAGGTTGTAATTAGGGAAGATAGAACTGCCAAGAAACTGATACAGATAAGGTGTTGGTGTAGAGAAAATTAAGCCTCTAATTGCTTTTTCTTCATCATTATAAATTACGCCATCGCTGTCATCGATGGTGACATGGCCGGCGGTTTGGGTGAGGTAATAGGCATCGTCGTCTTCATTGCCGGCTAGGTAGGTGAAAGTTTGATCATTATCATTGAGCGCAACGGTGAGGGATGGAGAAGATGGTTTTACTATAACAGTATCTTTGCCAGCACCGCCAAAAACCGTTTGATTAGAGTTGGATGTAGGTTCTATCTTATCTGGCTGATTTGTCCCCAAATAAGTGGTGGAAGTAGGGTGGCAACTGGAGCCGGAGACAGGAGGCTGAGCGGAATCGGAGCCTGTATAATTTTTCTCGTAATCAGCGATGACATAGGGGCTTGGGCTTCCCACGTAAGCATAATCTTTACCGGCACAATTTTTCTTGAGCCAATTATATTGCTGCATGGTCATAGCAACGATTTCTGGGTCGCCGTGAAAAAGAGCAGCTTCCATTAGACGTCGATTTTGTACGCCTACGACACCGGCAATGCATGCATTTGCGTTTTTATTTGAACATTCGATAATCTCTAATAAAGCTGAGCCGTCATTTCCTGTGTCTTTCAATTCTTGCAGACGAGCAATTAATTCTGGGCCTATTAAGTTCGGGCTATTAAATGAAAGACTTAGTAAACTGATAAGTTGATTAGGTGTAAAGAAGTAGTTGCCTAGGCCACCTTGATTGAGGATTTTAATAAGACGTGGGATTTGGCCTGGGTAGGTATATGTTGTTCCCGTTTCAGAAGAGACATTTTTGACACCAATGAGGGTATAGTAGAATATTTCGTAAATTTGGTCTTCGGATAAGTGATTCTTGAATTCATCACCATAGGATTCATCAGGTAGATGCTCATCTGTTAATATAGCAATTTTGCCTGGATTTATCTTGCTTTCTTTATCCCATGTGACATCTGGCATGGGCTTATAAAATAAGGCCAAAGCACTTGTCTGGCTTTTGGTTAAATCTAATCCGATGCCAATAGTTAAATCACCTATGGGGTTACCTGCTTTATCATGTTTATCGTAATAAGTTTCATTCTTTAAACCTTCTACGCTTTCAAGAAAAATTTGAGTAGCTTGAAATAAGTGACTATTCATTCCCTTATCTTTTAATTCTTTTTGAAATTCATTAGCAGTTAGTTGAGTAATTCCACTTGCTTTTATCTCAGACAAGGTGTCAATCACAGCATTTAAGTTATCTTCAGCACCCTCTTGAGTTAATCTAGTAAAAAATGATGTAGTCATATCATAATCTCTTTGCTTATAGGTTGTTTAATTTATTAATGTCAAAATAACCGTTTTTTTCTTTGAAACATATTCATAAAATAGTAAATTTTTCCCTTTGGGAAATTCATAAGATCCTGATATAGGTAATTTGATGGAATATAATTGTCGATCTTTTTCGTTTAATACTTTTATTATGTTTTCATAATAAGGAATGCTGATATCGTCAACATATAAAGCGTCCGCATGTAACACAGGTCTGGCTAAGCCATGAATTTTAAAATTTAACTTTCCTGTCAGTCTATCTAATGAATACAAATTTCCATCATGTCCATTAGCGCTAGTAAAGTAAATATTTTTTTCATTTATATGTAATTGATTTGGCAAAAATTGATCTTCATCCATGTTGTCTGGAATATAGTGCCAAATGACTTTACCTGTTTTAGAATTAAGCGCCCAAACACCTCCCATGCATTCTGTATATACCATACCATTTTTGTATATGATGTCCTGACTAGATTCATTATATATCCATTGTGGTTTGCCCGTTTTGATATCATATGCCGCTATTCTATTTTTATACTCAGCAAATAGTCTTTCGCCATCCGTTGCTAATTGTACCCCAGTTCTATTTTTAGCAGCCGTGCGCCAAAGAACCTGATTAGTTTTAAGAGAATAAGCAAAAATATATGTTGCGGAACTAGTGAAAAGCATCTCATTAAATGCCAACATGCTACCAGGCGAAGCTTCTGTCTCAATAGGCATATTAAGCATTTTCATACTTTTGGTTGCGATATTTATATCTACAATGCCCATATATTTTCTGGAATGTTGCCCTTGATGGTAAAGATAAAGAGTCAAATACATATGACCTTTATAAATAATCGACCTTCCGATGTGGTATTTTTGTAATTCAGAAATTTCCCAGACTAATTTTCCTGTTTTTTCATCATAACCTTTATTACCGAAAAAGATTTTATCTTCATAACACAGCAAATCCAGGTCGGGATTGGCATTTTCTATTGCTGTGCTCCAAACTATATTATGAAATTGCTCTATTCCTTCCGCCTTATATTCTCTTGTTCTTCCTGGATCAGCACCCTCGATAACACACGACGGCTGCGTGGCATACCATGGGTCATCTTGCCCCCACGCCATAAGCGGAACCCATACAATAACGCACAACAAAGCCTTAACTAACCTGCAATCAAACTTTTCCATAGTTATCTCCATTTGCGGTTTAAAATTTTAATTTATTAACGCCAAGATAGATTCTCTATTCTAAGCAAAGACTACAATATTTTTATCCTTGGGAAATCTATGATTTGCTTGGCAGGGCTGATTCACACTTCTTGATTTTGGTTTGAAAAGAGATCGTAGTATAACATTTAGTTTCAACTTAACAATGTCAAAGTAGCTTCTTTTCTCTTTGTATCAATCTATATAACAGCCTGATAGGGGTAGCTGGTAAACGCTTATGATAGAAAGGAGTCCCGTGCGAAAAACACGGGACGCATAGGATTAAATAATCGGAACTAACGAGATTTTCTTCTTCTCGCCATTTTTTTCTAACATCACACCTGATTTATCTATTGAAACAACTTTCGAACCATCTGAAGGTAACACATCGCCTACCGATACACTATAGAGATTCCCTTGATACCCTAATACTGCACTCCATTTGTATTGCAACTGTGTCACTGAAATAACCGTGTAGCTTGGTTCCGCTGAGGTAACAGTAGTAGCCGTCGAGGGAGGTGCAGCAGGCGCGCCGTTTGCAAGACCTTGGGCATAAGCTTGAGGTGGTGTTTGAGGAGTGGAAGGTGCCAATAACTGCATAATACTTTTTTCTGATGCCACCGTATCCAATTTCGCCTTCATAATGGCTTGATTGGTTTCAGCAATTTCTTTCGACACTTTTAACATTTGTAATTCATTCAAAGCCGCAAGATATTTCGCTTCTGTTTCTTGCTGCATTTTCATTAGCTCCGCTTCGCGTGCAGACATCGCAGCAGCCTCTGGTTTTGAGGCAGGAGCGGCTGGAGGCATTGCAGCAGGCTGAGGAACACCAGCAGTACCGGGTGGCTTAGGTGCCATTGCTGTTGTGGGCCCCTGGGGAGCAGGCGTAATAGTGGATGACGTTCCACCTCCACTGAATAATCCCTTTATTTGCCAAATAATAATAATCACCACCACCACAAATACAGCGGCTGTCACTTTTTGGCGACCTGTCATACCGGAAAGTTTTTCTGCGACCATAGTTAGCTACCTAATGCATCAAGAGTGATTGTACCCGCCATCGTTCCATTGTTGATCTTAATATTGATATTTTGCATGGTAACAGGCAAGTCTTGCAATTGCTCGCCAATCAAAGCTAAAACGATGGGTAAGATGTTTTCTAACTTAATTGTCACTTTTACATCTGTAAATACACCTTGGGACACGAATGAACCGAGATCAAGATGATTGCCAGGGTAAACAACGGCCAAGCGATCAACTAACTGGCTTATCACTTGATTAATAGGAAAGATCGTCTTAGGTGATGGCCGCGAAGGAACAGATGTATTAAGCGTAAGATAAATGCCATCTGATTTAATATTAACAACTGCGTTATTTGCATTAGCCCACGCCAATAAGCTCTGAGTACTAACGCCATCCGATTGTACGCTTGCTGTCACAGCGTGGGTATCATAATTCACTTGCACCGGTACCCATCCAGGCATCAGGTATAACAGCTTTAATTGATCTAAGAATGCTTGCACGAGTTGATCAGGTGCAGGTGACATCAGGGCACTATTATAAGCAGCGTAAGGATTAGCTTGAGGAACAACTTCTTGGACAATTTCACGTTTCGTGAAATGCGACCACATCCACCATACCAAGGCAATAGCCACAATGCCTATCACGAGTTGTCGAGTAGGAAATACTCCAATACCATGCGCTTTTAAAACGGTATCAACTAATTGCAGTTGATAAATTTTCAGCAAAGGAAGAGTAGGGAAAACCGGGCTATCAAGGATAGTAAAGGATTTAACTGAGCTCGGTTCGAAATGAAATTTACCTTCTTCCGGCGTCTGGCTGATAGGCACATCCCCATAAAGATAAATTTCAAAATTATTTTGCTGCGTTAAGAAAATAATTAATTCTTCCGGAACACTATCCAGCGGAAAACTGCCATCAAGATAGACACTGCCATTTTTCACAATGACTAACATGGCGTCAGCCGTATTGGGAATGGCCTCGCAATAAATCATATCGAGCGGCCGTTTGAAATAATGCCAAATTGATTCACCGAGTAGATAACCGGTATCCGGTGAAAAGGCGACTTCGTATTGAGCACCGCTTTTTGCTTGAAGAGTAATATATTCCCCATAGCTTTGGCTTAACAAAAGAATTTCTTTCTTCAATACACTCTTTTGTTTCGCCGATAATACATCGCGATAAGACGGTATAACAAAGCGTTCGCCATCTTCTCGGATAATGTATGGCATTAGGCGCTTCCATTTAGAACAATGGGGGTGATTAACACAATCGTTTCTTTTGTCACTTCCGAAGACCCTTTACCGCCTAGCGCTTGCGAGGTTAGGAATTGGTTTGCATTGGCTAAGTTAACCACTTGTCTAAAGCCTGACAAGATCAAGGTATCGCCTGATTTGATCATGCTACGCTGGCTGAAATGCTTTTCAGTGACATTAGGCACTTGGATAGACGTACTATTCGGATTATCCGCTGCTCCTGAAGAAACTGTCGTGAATTGCCCAGCTGTGGAAATATCCGCATTGACTTGGATATAAATATTTTCTCTTAAAATCTTAGGAAGGATATATAACGTTAACCCCGTGGTTAACAATCCCGGCGTTAGCTGCGATGTCACCGTATTATTATTAACGTTGGTACTACCGGTAGTGCCGCCTAACGTTGTATTCTGTACGCTGGCGAGGTAGCCTTGTGTATTCACAATACGCTCAACGCACACTTGGTTGTTAAGACAAAGCACGCGAGGTTCGGATACAACCGAGGTTTTTCCTTGCTGGTTCAAAGCATTCAACAGAATTGTATAACTATCTGTTTTCCCATTTCCCTGTGTACCAAACTGCGGCAGCACTGTCGTCCCTGGCGTTGCATTAGCTTGCGGGGTAAATGTCGTAATACTGATAGGCGTCCCATAATTGGCATTAATTTGGAAGGGAGATTGGTGGAATGCTCGAGTGACAATACCCCAATCGATACCAAAGTTATAATCATTTTCAAGCGTCACTTCTAACACTTGCACTTTCACCAACACTTGCTTAGACATGTTGTGATTCAAGTTGTTAATGTATTGGCCGATTAATGTAACATTCGAAGGCTTATCGCGTACCGTCACCGAGGTCGTCGATTCCGATACAATCACGGTACCACCGGGTGATAAAAGAGGCTTGATGGTGTTCTCTAAATCTTTCCAAATGGAAAGTGTTCCCTTTAAACTACTAAATTCATCTCCTGATTCATCGGAAGTCGCATAATTAGATGTCACTGTCCCAGAAAGACCGCCCGCAGCCGATGCTCCGGGTACGCCACTGCTACCACCTGATTTACCCATGAGATAATCTGTTCCGCCGGGCATAAAGGCAATATCAAATGTGCGCGTCACATACGCCTGCCAATAAATAGAGTTGCCATGGATGCTATAGACATAACCACTTCGCGTGGCTAATAAATCTAATGCACCTTTGATAGTCCCGCTGTAGCTGATAGTAACGGGCGTGGAGGGATCTAATCCTGTTTGGTATTTTGTTAAAATTTGGGTTCCCGCACCCGCTGCAATAACGCGACTATAATAAGAGAAAGGTAATTGATCCCCGCGAATGACGATATGCTCTTGCAACCAGGATGGTGAACGTTCTAAATCAATCGGAGTGGTATCAACATACATGCCTTCCTTCACGGTTAACGAAGGCTGTTTCTTCAATTGGCTATCAAATTGTTTTCTCGAAGCCGTTGCTTTCAACTTCACATCCGCCACATTATCTTCTGTTTGGTTATAAACAGGCGAATGATAACCACAAGCGGCCAATGCCAACGTGGTCACCAGAAACAAGACACCCCATTTTTTAAACATCAGTCACCTTCCTATCAATATTTAGGTGCCACTGTCAGCGTACGATTTGACATGTACATGACAGCTTGCAGAGGAAACGGCTGTAACAATTTTTCTATAACGTTCGGCAAACTGGAACCCGTCACCCGGCCATCGAAATTATAATCATAGGGTGCTTTCCACACGACTCGCCAATGATAACGACTCATGATGCGTTCCAGATTTTCTTTTAATGATCCGCTAATACTAACGGCATAGACGGGGGCACCGGAACCGAGATTGGCATATTGATTAGGAAAAACTTCACTACTATAAGCAGAAGGGGTGGCGGTTGTTTTAGGTGGTACGCCAGCTTGGAAAAAAGGTTCACGTGGAATCGTAGATTGAGGTTTTTCAACTTGCCACCCTGCGAATGTGGCGAATGGAAGGATATAAAGAAACGCGCTAATCAATAAATGATGAACCTTCATGACGTGGCATCTCATCCTTTTCTATCCCCTTATGTTCAAGATAGCCGTAAACTTTTTAGTTATCAAGTATAAGAGATTTTATAAATTTTGTGTAAAGATTTTTGAGAGCCTCTTATTGTGACCAAACGGTGAACCCTGATCCCGTTTTTTCATTTTTAGGGGCACACCGTGTAATGGCCATGATGGTTCCTTGTAATTGTCCTTGTTGATTGTTAGCCGGGGTAATCGTACCTTTTTCAGTTACGACACCTAAACACACACGCCAATATAAATTGGTGAAGACGGGATCGTTAATCACATTACCTGTTGAGTCAGAAGAGCAAGATTCGACAGGCTGCTTGCCATCACAACTCACAGGCCCTACCGCCCCTGTGGTCGTGCTAGGCTGTGTCGCATAGGCCGTAAAGCTACTGATAGGATAAACATTTGCAGTACAGCCACTTAAATTGGTCGATGAGCAATTACTTCCGGTAGGTGCATCGTATACACCACTCACAGAAACTGGCACGACCATAATTTGCGGCGTCATCGTATTTCCTTGTTGGTCCACAGGACAACTAGGCTGTGGCACGCACGCACCACTGTGATACAAACCCGCATAAGTCACATTGCCCGCATTATTAAGGTTTTGCGCTGGGATATTCACAGAAGAGACGACATAACAAGGCTTACCCGTCGTACATCCCGAAATTTGTGTAGGTGGCATTGGACCAAAATCACTTGCTAGATAGGAAACAGGCAATTTACCGGCTATTATCTGAGCAACAGCTGATAAGTTACTCATGTTTGTTGGCAATTGCACCATGACATAAAACGTCGAAACACTATCGCTAATAATATATCCAGAGGCGACGGGTGAGGTGAGTGCGGTTCCCCACGGGTTAGTAGTTAACGTACCCGTTGGCATAAAAGTAGTGGGGTAATTGATAGGGCAGGAATTCGGTGATGAAGCAGTAGCAGTAGCACAGGGCCACGTACCGTTTGCGACATAATAAGCTAATGCACCATTTAATATCTGCTGCATATCAGCAACTGTTTTATCGATTTTACTCGTTAATACTTGCTGCTGCGTATAATTGATTCCCATCACAATTAAAATACTGACAATAACTAATACCAACATCATTTCGACGAGGGTAAAACCGGTTTTATTCTGTCTCATTTTCATAGTGCACCTTTTTAACTATTACATAGAAAATATTGAGAGATTGTCCTCGTATTCCCTATGCTAGGCACCTGCCCATTACTTTGGATTAAATAACTCGTATTGTACGTTGAATACAATTGATTCGATTGTTGTCCGATAGGATTATGCAATTGAAAATCGGAGGTAATATGGGATGACACCATCGAAGGAGATCGCTCAAAAACCACATAACTTCCGGAACCTGTCCCACCGGAACAAGGTGTGACGGTCACTCCATTGATAGAGGATAAACAATTTCCCTGTAATAAGCTTAAATAAGTTTGCGCCTGAGCAGTATCTTTCAATGCAACAGCCACTTGGATATTCCAGTTTATAATGGTTCCAATTTTCGTGGCACAAGTAGGATCATTGGGACCAAAAGCAACAGCGTTTGTCTGAGCAGAAGTACAAACATATTTAGTCGATTGTTCTAAATTAAACTGGGCAACATACCCCTCATAGGTACCAGGCTGCGAGCTATCCACAATTGGGTTAAGTGGCACGACAGTGGTCAAATAACCAGGCGTCACCAAATCGCTCGGAATGTTGATGGGAAAAATACTCGGCACATTAAAGTTGAGGAAACTCTGTGGATTGAGTTTACCTGGCGCAAGAATACCCGTAGAGGTATTGACTGTTCCATAGCACTGCGCACGATAAAAAAATAACATTCCTTGCATGATGGTATCCACATTCGCCTTCACTTGCTGAATTTGTGCATCTAAAAGATACGTTTGATATTGCCGCAAGCCCAGCAAGATTAAAAGCGAAGCAATCGCTAGCACTAGCATCGTTTCTAGTAAGGTTAATCCGGTATGTCGTTTTTTAGTGGTGCTCACTTTAATACCTCGCTTGATATTACGACCCCATTGACATACCTGTCATAAAAATACCCTGAATCATTATTACAATTAATAAGCCACCCGTAACGAGTAAAATACCGCCTGTAATACGGGATATCACTTTTAAAGTTGCAGTCGCTTGTTCTGAACCGCGTACTCCCATGCGTATTAACCCATGTTCAAATCCTTTTACTTCTGCCATAACACGTAATCGCATCAAATCATCCGGTGCAATGAGACCCGTTTCTAATACATCCGCGATATTCGTTTTACCCATACTTAAGAGATGCTCCATCATCACTAAATGAGAGCTCACATAAGGATTAGCTTGGTATTGCATGACTCTAAGAGCGGATTTAAATACCACCCCATTTGCGACTAATAATCCTAATGTTTCCAATACGCGTGCTGCAGCAAAACGTCGATATAAAGAAAAGGGAGGAAAACCATCCAGTATAGGTCGCAGTTCACCCGTGTAATTCACCATCACCCATCGTATCGCTAAGACAATCGCAATCACGGCAATCACGAGTACCCACCACCAATTTTGAATGAGATCCGCTAACGCCACCAATCGTTGACCCGAATCCGGCCATTGTGCTAAAGGTTTGATGTTAAGAAATTGAGTGAAGACTGAGTTTTTCAAATAAATAATCAGACCACAGGCCATGATGATCACGAAAGAAGGATAAGTCACCGCACTAATGAAAACATTCAACGAGGTCCCGCGTTGTGCTAAGGAATTAACAGCAGATTTAATTGTCTCCGCTAAGGCACCACCTGCTTCACCTACGCGGATAATTTCAATGACGTTAGGAGAAAACCATTCTCGCATCCCTTCTGCTAACGGTTGGCCTTGGGCAATTTTTTGGGAAAGCGATAAAGCAACTTCTTTGGTAAGACCTTGCGTGACTTGCGCCATCATATCAATCGCACGATTAGCGGGGATACCATCATTAATTAATACATGTAAGTCTTCTAAAAAAGCTAATTGCTTTTTGAGGCCAAATTGCCAGTGTCGAATAGCTAAGAAGACTTTGTAGCCAACATCTTTCAGTGAATCGAGTGATAAATCCATGGTGGCCTCGCTCTTATGTGTACTTAAATATTCTTGACTGTGTCGAGGGGTTGATAGGCCCTACGACTTTCTCTGCGTCAAAAGGATCGCACACGCCTGACTGAATTAAATCAATCGCACGATCGCGAAAATCCATCCAACCATTTTCCTTTAAATACTTCTCCCAGTTTAGCGTATCGCATTTTTGAATAAATTGCCTGCCCTCTTCATCCACCCAAATGACTTCTGCCACGACCGTACGACCACCTACGCCTGATCGACCACATTTTGCACAACCTGAACCGCGTGCTTTCGCTCGGTCAATGATTTCTGAACCTAAAACAGCCTCCCAATCGGGTATGAAGGCTTGATGTTTGGGCGAACTGCGAAGGGGGATGGCACAGCCGGGGCAAACTTTAGCAATCAAGCGTTGACACATCAAACATCGCAGCACACTACTATCACTTAATAAGATAGGCGAAATACCCATATCCACGAGACGTGTCACAATAGCAGTAGCACGATTCGTATGTAATGTCGTTAATACCAAGTGGCCGGTGATAGAGGCACGTACCATCACATGCGCCGTATCTTCATCACGCATTTCCCCTAAGATGATGACATCAGGGTCCATCCGTAAGGCAGCGCGCCCCATATGAGCAAAACTACGATCTTCTTTTTCTGTATTCACAGGTACTTGTGTCGCAGCTTCAACTAATTTTTCAACTGGATCTTCGATAGAATATAATTTTTGGGTAGGCTCCACCATTTCCATGCAGCTTGCCAACGTCGTGGTTTTACCTGCACCTGTTGGCCCTGCAACAATAATGGCACCGAAAGGTAATTTCATTGCCGTTTTAATAATATCAATTTGATTTTGCGTATAACCTAGTTCAGCGAGTGTCTGCGTGCGTTCTTCACCGGTTGCTAAGATACGCATGACCATATCGAAACCACCATGCGCTGGAACACTTGCTAAACGTAAACGAAGATCTCTGCCATTCATTTGCAGTGGCATAGAGGCATCTTGGGGAACGAGTGGATTAAAGTGCGAAGTCGCATGATCCGTTTCTTTATTAAAAGCCACGGATGCAATCTCCCGACCTAATCGCTCAGACCATTCTGCATACACACGTAATTCGCCATGTTGACGCATGCGAATTTTGGTATAAGTTTCTCGGACTTGAATATGAATATCACTGACATTTTGCATGACAGCTTCAAAAACCAAATCACGCAAATGACGTTGCTGATCACTAAATGAAACCGTGGTTTCACCTTTGTGTTTTCTCACTAAATCATCTTCTTCACCACTTGCCAATAATAAACTGATTAAAGCCGAGGTTGCTGCATAGACTTGTCCAGGATGAATCCCTTTGCTGAGTAAAAGAGATTTACAATTTTGTACTGTACGGGAAGTAGGATCAGAAGAAAGAATGGTAGCACTTTTCAATACAACAATATTGGCTTGCTCTTTACACCAAGTCAACATTTCTTCCATCACTTTATCTTTTGCATCTAAATCCGTCGGACTGGTTATTACCTTTGTTTTTGTTGCCGACGCATATTGTTCAAGGAGACTGGCTGTCGATTTTTGCCCTTCTCCTGGTACCATCAGTTCTGCCATACTTGCCTCTTGAGCAAACCAATAAAAAGACGCCTGTTTATCAAACAGGCGACTTAATAGAAAGTATCAAAGCCTATCTTTATTATAGAACTTTTTACGGCAGATAACCTGCTAGCCAGTTGAAATTATACATCTAAGTTAATGACTTCTAATGCGTTCATTTCAATAAACTGCCGTCGTGGCTCGACCTCATCACCCATGAGAGTGGTGAAGATTTGATCAGCCGCAACCGCATCTTCCACCGTCACTTGCAACAAACGACGACGTTCTGGGTCCATAGTTGTTTCCCAGAGTTGGTCCGGGTTCATTTCACCTAAGCCTTTATATCGTTGAATAGCTTGGCCTTTTTTTGCTTCAGCAATGAGCCAACTCACCGCTTGAGCAAACGACTCGATCATTTGCTTCTTTTCATCGCGCTGCGCAAATGCCCCTGGTTTAATTAATTGCATCATACTGCTGCCAAAATCAGCCAGCTTACGATAATCAGGAGATAAGAATAAATCTTTATTAATTAAATACTTATGGAGGACACCCTGACTAGTCACTTTCACGACCGGTAACCACCAATGACGTTCCACATCTTCTTGCAATTCAATTTCATAATAGATGGAGGCCGTATTCTGATTTAATTTATCCTGTATCTTCTTGATTATTTTCTCCATTTCTTCGCGCTGAAGAAGTTCTCTTTCACTTAAAAAGGAAGTCAGCATGAGCTGCTCAATGAATTCACGCGGATACCGTTTAGCAAGACGGCTAACAATATTCATCATCGCATGATATTCATTCACGAGCTGCGTGAGCACCTCACCCGTTAAACAAGACCCATCACCCGGATAAAGAGAAGCATTCTCTAACGCCGACTGGAATAGCCAATCTTCTAGCGCCTTTTCATCTTTAACGTAGCGCTCTTGCTTATTCTTCTTCACCTTAAAAAGCGGCGGTTGAGCAATATAAATATAACCTTTTTCAATTAATTCAGGCATTTGCCGATAGAAGAAGGTGAGTAAAAGGGTACGGATGTGGGAGCCGTCGACATCCGCGTCCGTCATGATGACAATGCTATGGTAGCGTACTTTATCCGGCGAATATTCTTCCCTACCAATCCCACACCCCAAAGCGGTAATCAGTGTCGCGACTTCAGCAGAAGAAAGCATCTTATCAAAGCGGGCTTTTTCCACATTGAGAATCTTTCCTTTAAGTGGCAACACAGCCTGCGTCTTACGATCACGCGCTTGCTTAGCAGAACCACCTGCCGAGTCCCCTTCCACAATGAACAATTCAGACTTACTTGGATCTTCTTCCGAACAATCTGCTAACTTACCTGGTAAGCCTGCTACATCTAGTGCACTCTTACGACGCGTTAATTCTCTCGCCTTACGCGCTGCTTCACGGGCACGAGCAGCGTCTATAACTTTAGAAACAATATTTTTTGCATCTTGTGGGTTTTCCATTAAGAAATCTTGGAATTTTTCACCCATTAAAGACTCAACAATGGCTTTAATTTCAGAAGAAACTAATTTATCTTTGGTTTGTGAAGAAAACTTAGGATTAGGCATCTTAACTGATAAGACCGCTGTTAAGCCTTCACGCAAATCATCCCCCGTGGTCGAGACTTTTTCTTTTTTCGTATAACCCTCTTTTTCTAAATAATTATTAAACACACGCGTTAATGCACTACGAAAACCAGCCACATGTGTTCCACCATCGCGCTGCGGAATATTATTGGTATAACAAAATAGTTTTTCCTGATATGTATCATTCCACTGTACCGCTACTTCAACCGTGACCCTCTCTTTTTCCGCAGTAAAATAGAAAATCTTCGCGTGAATAGGCATTTTATTACGATTTAAATCTTCCACAAATCCTTTCAAGCCGCCATGATATTCAAACGTATCCCCCTTTCCTGTACGTTCATCTGTTAAAAAAATACGAATAGAGGTATTCAAAAATGCTAATTCGCGCAAACGTTTTGCCAATACATCATAATTAAACTGAATATTCTTAAAAATATCCGCGCTCGGTTTAAAACGAATCTCCGTTCCCCTTTCCGTCGCATCTCCCACCATCGCCAACGGCGCTTTCGGCTCGCCCAACTGATAATATTGCTCATACATTTTTCCATTCATACGAATTACTAAATGCAACTCCTCTGATAGCGCATTGACCACCGACACCCCTACGCCATGCAAGCCCCCCGAGATTTTATACGAGTCATTATCAAATTTGCCGCCTGAATGCAGCACCGTCATAATCACTTCAGCAGCTGATCGCCCCTCTTCAGGGTGAATATCCACAGGAATTCCTCGACCATTATCTTTCACCGACACGGATTCATCTGGATGAATGGTCACCCAAATCGTATTGCAATACCCCGCAAGTGCTTCATCTATCGAATTATCCACCAATTCAAACACCATATGATGCAAACCCGTCCCATCTTCTGTATCTCCGATATACATGCCTGGCCGTTTACGTACCGCATCGAGGCCCTTAAGGACTTTAATTTTGGAGGAATCATAGCTTTCAGCTGTATTCATACTCACTCTCAGTACTCCTAAGATTTAACACTGCCTTGTTCCACGTGAAACACTTTCATAGGCACATCGCATTTATCATTACCGCCGCCAATGGTTTTACTTTCGATTGCTGTGATAAAAACCTGTGTCCGTTGCTCAGCTAACAATGCGATTAATTTCTGCCGGCTTTGCTCATCTAACTCCGATGGCAAATCATCGACGAGATATATTAAGCGCTTATTGGCGACGCGGGCTAATAGCATTCCTTGCGCGATAATCATAGCACAAATAAGCAGTTTTTGCTGTCCTCTTGATAAAAAATGTTTCACCGGCACCCCTCCGCTTTTCACTTCCAAATCAGCACGATGCGGCCCAAATTGGGTGTGGCCGAAGCGACATTCTTCGGGGTAAGAATGGCTCAGGATAGTGGCATAATCGAGAGCGTCATTCCAACCTGGATGATAATGGATAGTAAAATCAGATAGAGATAAGAGGGCATGCGTACATTCGATAATACAGGGTGTTAGCATTTGTACGTATTCGCGCCGCAGTTGGTCTAATTCAAGGGCATACTTCACTAATTCATTCGTCCAGACATCCAACTCTTTTTTGGGTCGCTGATGGCGTAACACCGCATTACGCTGTTTTAACACCCGCTCGAACTGCCGCCAGCAAGGGAGAAAAGGGTCAAAGGCATAAAATAAGCCCCAATCGAGATATTTTCGGCGGAAAATGGGACCCGATTCAAATAACTGATGAGATTGAGAATGGATGATGCGTAAAGGTAGCAAGGAGGCTAATTCTAGGATACTACTCGCATCTTTTTCAGCGATTCGTATACGCGTAGTACCGGAAAGATCACGTTCCAAACCGACCGGAACTTGGCGTTCACTATCAATAACCAATTGAGAAAAAACGGAAAATTTATGGGTAGTATAGCGGATTAAGCGAGAAGAGGTGGAACTTCGAAAAGAGCGACCGAAGCTGAGATAATGAATTGCTTCAAGTAAGCTGGTTTTCCCGCTACCGTTATTGCCCGAGATAATATTCAAGTAATCGCAGGGAGCCAAGGTGACAGCTGCTAGATTTCGGAAATTAGAGATGTGTAAGGATTGGATTGGCATAGAGTAAGAGTATAGAGAAAGGAGGGAAGAAAAGCTAAATTAAATAGGAAGATACCTCTATTAAATATATTGTTAAATATTTCTGTTGTTGGATGATTAATTTTTATTACTTCATTCGCTCTACATGAAAAAGGCGGCCGCGCCCTTAAAAGAAAACCAAACAACGTCCCCCCACATCCTTCCCCCGACCAAATTGCATTTCGAAGCCGCCGGTCAAACGTAGCCCCCGACCCGATAGCGAATGAAGTAATAAAAATTAATCATCCAACAACTTCCCTCACCCTCACGCCTTCTTCCCATCCATAAAAGTTTCACAATCACTAGCCACCATCTTCTCCATTTCCCCATCCACCTTCTTCCCCCCACTCCCGACTAATGATTCCACATATTCATCCGTAAACACCCCCAAGCTTTCCGGCCGATAGTGGCATTTTATCAACATCTTATTCTCCCCCTGCTGATAAGACGAATCCACCAAACACCGGTTATTCTGTTGCCCTTGAATTAAAGAGGTAAAAAAAAGCAAATGCGGCAACCCCGGAATAGCATATCGATATACCCCTGGCTTACATAGCCTAAGGTTAGCAGCATAATCCCTCACTTTTGCTGTAATATCGACCCGAAGTTGTTCTAGATTTTGGATAGCGGTATTAAACCGCTGGTTATATTCTTTAATCCCTTGCGCCAACAGCATGGATTTCGACTGGATGTTAACGGATTTCTGAACAGAACCTTGATTTTCTGCTATTTTTTTAACAGATGCAACCGGCTGAATGGGCGGATTAAAATCCATAGAAAACAAACCACTCCCCTCATTAGAACTATACACCCCATGCACATTCGTGATCGCTTTCTCTTGATTCGTTTGAATAAAGAGAACAGCATCCGTCTCCTCCCCACACCGCCATTCATACTGGATTTGATTCTCAGCCACCTTCATCTCATGCCCATTCCCCAAACGCCTTTGCACCCAAGACAAACTCATCCAAGGAAGATGTTTCTGTTGAATAGACGCAGCATAAGCAGTGAGATCAGAATTAATTTTATTCGTCATCTCTTGGCACAATGAGGCATTCGTCGCAAAAGGTACCATCAATAAACAAGCAGCAATCACCGTACGAAGTCTAATCATCGTTCTGACATCCTTGTGAATATTAATTATTTGGAATTTTTACAAACGCATTGGCATCACGACATAAATACTATATTCACCCTCAACCGGCTCAATCAACACGCCACTATTTGAATCGGTAAAGATGCAACGTATACATTTTGTGGTAATCGTGGACATCACATCCAACCAATAAGCCACATTAAAACCAATTTCCATCTTCCCACCATCATATTCCAACGAAACCGCTTCTTCCGCTTGTTCTTGATCCGAATTATTCGCCGTAATCAGCAATTTACTCGGCTCAAATTGAAACCGAACCCCCCGGAATTTTTCATTTGATAAAATAGACGCGCGAACCAACGCTTGCTTAATCACTTCCCTCTCACCTATTGCAACCGTGGTCCCTTTCGGAATCAGTCGATTATAATCTGGATATTGCGCATTAATTAATTTCGACGTGAAAATATAATCGGGGGAGGTCACCCGAAAACGACTATCGCCAATATGAATGGTCACATCGTGATCATGATCATTTCCTAATAAGCGAATTAATTCCAACACGCTTTTACGCGGTAAAATGACGCGCGCTTGCACATCGCCAATTGATTCATCTTGGATAGAGGAGAGTGCTAAACGATGACCATCCGCAGCAACGCATTTAATAGAATGGGGACCGATATCCAAAAATGCACCATTCAAATAATGACGCACATCTTGCTGGCCCATTGCAAAATAAGTTTTAGTGAGTAGATTTTTGAGATAATTTTGCTTTAACGTAAATTGAACAGAATAAGCGGTATCTTCCAAACTCGGAAACTCTTCTGCCGGTAAGGTATTTAACATGAAACAACTCTCTCCGGCCCGTACCACAAGATAATTTTTTTCTATCGATAAACGAACAGCCACATTTTCTGGCAAGGTTCTGCAAATATCAAATAATTTTCTGGCAGATACCGTCGTCGATCCTTCTGCTATCAGGGATTCTAAATTGACGAAACCCACTAACTCAATTTCTAAATCCGTGCCTGTTAGCAATAAACGATTATCTTTAATCGTTAACAATACATTGGAAAGCACAGGCAACGTTTGCTTTTTTTCTACCACACCGCTAACAGCTTGAAGAGGTTTTAATAAGGCTTCACGTTGAATAGTAATATCCATGGTTGCTCTCACTATGTCGTCAATATTCGCAATAAGTTCGTATAATCTTCTTCAATATCAGCATCTGATTGGCGTAATTCTGCAATCATACGGCAAGCATGTAACACCGTCGTGTGATCTCGGCCGCCAAAGGCATCACCAATTTCAGGTAAGCTGTGATTCGTTAATTCTTTAGCAAGTGCCATAGCAATTTGCCGCGGACGCGCAACAGAGCGATTGCGGCGTTTAGATAAAAGATCAGCAACTTTGATCTTGTAATATTCTGCAACGGTGCGTTGAATATTTTCAACCGTCACTAATTTGTCTTGCAGTGCTAACAGATCTCGCAATGCTTCTTTCACGAAATCGAGTGTAATGGCTTTACCCGTAAAATGGGCATTGGCAATGATACGTTTAAGCGCCCCTTCTAATTCACGGACGTTGGAGCGAATCCGTTTGGCCACAAAAAAAGCAACTTCGTAAGGCAAATCAATTTTGGATTGTTCCGCTTTACTCATCAAAATCGCCACACGGGTTTCTAATTCGGGTGGCTCAACCGCCACCGTTAAACCCCAGCCAAAACGTGATTTTAACCGCTCTTCGACACCGTTGATTTCTTTTGGATACCGATCGCAAGTCAAAATAACTTGTTGCTGGCTCTCTAATAAGGCATTAAAAGTATGGAAAAATTCTTCCTGAGAACGATCTTTACCCGCAAAAAATTGGATATCATCAATTAGCAGGGCATCCACATTGCGATAATAACGTTTAAATTCATTCATGGAATTGGTTTGCAGTGCTTTCACCATGTCAGCAACAAAACGTTCAGAATGGAGATAAAGAACTCTGGCACGCGCATTGTGACGGATGATCTGATTACCAATGGCATGCATCAAATGGGTCTTACCTAAACCCACCCCTCCATAAAGGAAGAGAGGATTATAGGCACCTGCTGGATTCTCGGATACCTGCAAGCAAGCAGCCTTAGCCAATTGGTTAGATTTTCCTTCCACGAAATTATCGAAAGTGAAATTCGGATTCAGATTACTTTGATAAGTCGCAGCCACCTCAGGAGCTGCTTTGGCTACTGATGGTTTTGCGGCTGATTTAAATGAAGAAACTGCCATGCCGCTACTGGTACCGCTGGAGGTCTCCGTGTCACTCCGTTTACTGCCAATTTCAAGAGAGACAGCGGGTGGCTGATTCTCGCTAAATTGTTTTACCAATTCAGTGATTCGCGTCAAAAATCGCTCAACAATCCAATCTAATACGAACCGATTAGGCGCGAACAACACCAACTTACCGTCGGTATGTTCGGCCTGCAGCGGTCGAATCCATGTATTGAACTGTTGAGAGGGAAATTCGCTCTCTAAAGAATTCAAACATTTTTCCCAAAGTGACACACTCACTGGAGTCAGTCTCCATTTATCTTTTTTTGTGGACCTGAATAAGTACACTATTCGGGCATACAAAACAAGGTATGCGTTAATCTCGTAGATAAGAGATTTAGTAGGCTGGTCTGCTTTTTGCCGAAAAACCTAAATACACAGCTATAACACCAATGACGACATGAAGGATGTTATCAGCGAGGTTCATATGCATCATAAAAAGATCCCCATTTCGCCAAAAGCCGAGTAAGGCAACAAAAAGGTAGATGATACCAAATATTTCGAAATATAACTTGGCATATTTAAAACTGGTTGCAGCCATAATCGCGATAACGCCGCTCACAATATGTACAATATTATGCATGCTGTCTACTTCGAAGATATTTAACAGGAGCCCGTCAACCGTAAACTGCGGTAAAAAGCCAGCAATGCCAGCGCCGATAAAAGCGATACCAAATAAGACAGCAATGATCCTAATGAACATACGTACCTCCTTGTAGGTTTATCATTCAATAATATACAGATGGGAGGGACAGTCAATCCTTAGCCACTTTTCTTCCTGGGTCATCAACATACCGCGGTTAACTTGTCTCGCATTGTAATTCATATTATCCTTACGAGGTTTTGCCTGGGAAATACCATGTCTGATTCCACTAAACCACTGATTCTTGTCGATGGCTCCTCTTATTTATACCGCGCTTTTCATGCGTTGCCAGTCCTGATGAATTCCAAAAATTTTCCAACCGGCGCCATCTACGGCATGATCAATATGTTAAAGCGGCTTATCGCTGATTATCAGCCGGAACATATGGCAGTGATATTCGATGCAAAAGGAAAAACGTTTCGCGATGAGATGTATGCAGAATATAAAGCCACCCGCCAGGAAATGCCGAAAGAATTGGTGCAGCAAATCGAGCCTATTCATCACATTATTCGCGCCATGGGCATTCCCATTTTGATGATTGAAGGCGTAGAAGCCGATGATGTGATCGGCACGTTAGCAAAACAAGCTTATGAAGCTGGCGCCCCTACTTTAATTTCAACAGGAGACAAAGATCTCGCCCAATTAGTCAATGATCATGTCACATTAATCAATACGATGACGAATACCCTCTTAGATAAAGAAAAAGTGAAAGAAAAATTTGGTGTTCCACCTGAACGTATTATTGATTATTTAACACTGATAGGTGATACCTCTGATAATATCCCCGGCGTACCGCAAGTAGGGCCTAAAACTGCAGTAAAATGGCTACAACAATATGGTTCCTTAGAAACTATTATCACGCACGCGACTGAGATTAGCGGTAAAGTTGGGGAAAATTTGCGTGCTAGCTTATCCTATTTACCACTGACACAATCATTAGTCACCATTAAGTTAGATGTGGCTTTACCCTGTGTTTTTTCAGAATTAAAAATAACCTCCCCTGATAAAGACACTCTCATTCGATTTTATAAAGAATTAGAATTTAAAAGTTGGCTGGCAGAGTTATTACAGGAATCGAAAATCATTCATGAAGATCGTTATGCGAATTACACCATTGTCACGGATGAAACCGTACTTAATGAATGGCTGACGAAATTAAATCAAGCACCGTTAATTGCATTTGATACAGAAACAACAAGTCTTGATGCCTTATCCGCAAAATTAGTTGGCGTATCATTTGCTATCGAATCAGGACAAGCCATTTATATTCCTTTTGCGCATGATTATTTAGGCGCACCTACACAATTATCACCACCGCTCGTGCTCGCTAAAATTAAACCCTTGCTGGAAAATCCTCACATAAAAAAAATAGGGCAGAATATCAAATACGATATCGAAGTGATGGCAAGTGAAAATATTCATCTGCAAGGAATCGCTTTCGATACCATGTTGGAATCATATGTATTAGATAGCACCAGTACGACGCATGATATGGATTCATTAGCACTAAAATATCTTGGTTTACGTACGATTACTTACGAAGAAGTCGCAGGAAAAGGCAGTAAACAAATTCCCTTCAATCAAGTCGATGTAGAACAAGCCGGACGATATGCTGCGGAAGATGCTGATGTCACGCTGCGTTTACATCACGTCTTATGGCCACGTATTCAACCAGAAACAGGATTACATTATATTTTTGAAAAAATCGAAATGCCGTTGATTTCGGTACTCGCCTCAATAGAACAGTATGGTGTATTAATCGATCCGGATAAACTAACTAAACACGGCCAGGAACTACTCAAACGTTCCCAGGAATTAGAACAAGAAGTTTATCAATTAGCTGGGCAACCTTTTAATATTAATTCGCCAAAACAATTACAAGAAATTTTATTCCAAAAATTAAAACTACCTGTTTTACAAAAAACCCCGACAGGTCAAGCTTCAACAGCCGATGCCGTCCTACAAGAATTAGCACTGGAATTTACCCTCCCCCGCATCATCATTGAATATCGCAGCTTAAGTAAATTAATTTCTACTTATACACATCGATTAATCGAACAAATTAATCCGAAAACCGGACGCGTTCACACCTCCTACAATCAAGCAGGTACCGCCACGGGACGTTTGTCTTCCTCTGAACCGAATTTGCAAAATATTCCTATCCGGATGGCAGAAGGAAGGCGTATTCGCCAAGCCTTCATAGCACCCCCTGGTTTTAAATTAATTAGTGCAGATTATTCCCAAATCGAACTTCGCTTGATGGCGCATATTTCGGAAGATGAGACTTTATTAAAAGCATTTGCTAATAATCTCGATATTCATACCGCCACAGCCTCTGAGGTATGGAGTGTGCCACTTGATCAAGTTAGCAAAGAAATGCGGCGTGATGCAAAAGCCATTAATTTCGGCTTGATTTATGGCATGTCTGCTTTTGGCTTAACAAAACAACTGGGTATTGATCGCCATGCGGCGCAAGACTATATCGATCGCTATTTTGCGCGCTATCCCCGGGTCAAAGCTTATATGGATAACACCCGGCGGTATGCTAAAGAAAAAGGCTATGTCGAAACTCTCTGGGGCCGTCGGCTTTATCTGCCCGACATTAACGCCAGCCAAATTCCACGGCAAAAAGCAGCTGAACGCACTGCTATTAATGCACCCCTACAAGGCAGCGCGGCAGACATTATTAAGTTAGCCATGATCCGTATCGATAGGTGGTTGCGGGAAGAAAATGTGCCTGCCTACATGATTATGCAAGTCCATGACGAATTAGTCTTTGAAGCAGCAGAAAAAGACCTCGAATGGATAATGAAAGGCATCCAACAGCACATGAGTGAGGTCGTCTCCTTACGGGTACCGCTGCAAGTTTCCATCGGAGCAGGCGATAATTGGGATGAAGCATCCGCGCATTAACGTGCATTAATAGGACAATTAACACCATGACCACGCTCACCCCCCGAATTCTCATTGGTTTTGATTTTGGGATGAAACGTATCGGTGTCGCGATCGGACAAACCATCACCCAAACCGCTCGCCCATTAGATACCATCCAAGCCAAAGACGGCATCCCCCATTGGGATGCCATCACGAAATTGATTAAAAAGTGGTTACCCGATGCCTTAGTCGTCGGCATTCCTCTCAATATGGATGGCACACCTCAAGCGATCAGCCAGGATGCGCGTCAATTTGCTCAATCCTTACGGGAACGTTTTCATCTTCCTGTCTATGAAGAAGATGAGCGGTTAACAACGAAAGATGCGCGCGAACAATTATTCACTCAAGGCGGTTACAAAGCACTTCAAGATGGACAAGTCGATCGCGTCGCTGCACAATTGATCCTTCAAAATTGGTTTGCGGAACATTTAAAATAAGTATGTCCACACGATTAACTTACTTTTTAGCCTTGACCCTTATCTGCGTATTACTGCTAATCAGTTTATATTTACAATTCTTTCGGGGCTTCGTCCCTTGTCCCCTCTGCAGCTTGCAACGCTTATGCTTTGCTGCAATTGGTCTCATTTGTCTGGGGGGAATCTTCCTCGGCGGGCGGCCATTGGGTCGTTTCATCTTCCCCCTCTTAACCACCACTCTCTCGCTATTAGGCATTGTATTAGCCGGCCGCCAAGTTTGGCTGCAGCATATTGCGCCAGTCGATAGTAGTGAATGCGGCGTCAGCCTGCAGTACATGTTACAAATATTGCCCTTAAATGAAGTCATACAAAAAATTTTCGCCGGCAGCGCAGAATGCTCTCAGCGAGGCTGGGAATTCTTAATGTTAGACATGGCGGAATGGTCGCTGGTATGGTTTATCTTATTTTTATGCGTAGGGTTATTTTTATTACGAAAAGCCCGTCATCAGAAAATGAATTAATATTTGTACAGAAAACTGTTACTTGCTTAACTTAAAACAGCTTTCGTTAGCCAGGTTGAGATAGTCCGCATATCGTACGATAATAAAAGTCATGTTAAAAAAATTCCTCTATCATGGGTTATTACTTTTCCTGTGTCTCACAGCTTCCTCTGCTTATGCCCAACCGATAGGCCCGGATGGATTAGGCGAGACCATCCAAATCTATACCCGCTTTCGCTCTTTCTTAGGTAAACCTTCTTTGTTGCTGATCATTCGGGATGTCGATAGTGATCAATCGATTCCTTACCTATTTGATGTCACGCGAGGGGATGATTTTTGGTTTGCGCTCACATACGGACGAAATTATTTAATACAAACCTCCACTCTCACCTTCCGCCTTTACCAGCCGCGCTACAATACTTATAAAAGTTATGTCACCCATGACTTTTGTCATCTTGAAACCCAAGGGCGTATCATCAGGGGAGAAGCCCTCTATATTACGATTGAGGGAGATTTGACACCTAATACAGATAGCTATACCTGTCATGTGTCGCGATTTACAGATGCAAATTTCGTTGTAGTCAAGCCTGAATAAACAACCTGGAGATCCTATGTTACTGAATAACATTCTTGAGGCCGTCGGCAATACCCCCATTGTACGCTTTCATCGGATTGGGGGGGAGTTACCCTGTGAGCTTTATGGTAAATGCGAATTCTTAAGTCCCGGCGGCTCGGTTAAAGACAGAATCGCTGTGACCATGATTGAAGAAGCAGAAAAGAGTGGTCGCATCAAACCTGGCGATACGTTAATCGAAGCCACTTCCGGGAATACGGGCATTGGTTTTGCATTAGCGGCGGCAGTGAAAGGTTATCATTTAATTATCACCATGCCTGAAAAAATGAGTCATGAAAAAGAAGTCGTCTTAGAAGCATTGGGCGCCAAGATTTATCGCACACCGACCGCTGCTAAATGGGATGATCCGGATAGTCATATTTCACTCGCTAAAAAATTGCAGCAAGAAATTCCTAATTCGCATATTCTTGATCAATATACCAATCCCGATAACCCCAAAGCCCATTACGACCATACTGCTAAAGAAATTTTAGAGGACCTGGGAAAAGATTTAAAAATGGTGGTAATGGGGGTGGGAACCGGTGGCACGATTACCGGGGTGGCGCAGCGATTAAAAGAAGCCATTCCCCACATCAAAATTATAGGGGTTGATCCTTATGGATCTATTCTAGGCGGCGGCACGGAAATTTATCCTTATTTAGTCGAAGGTATTGGTTATGACTTCTTTCCAAACGTATTGGATAACAGCTTGATCGATGAATATGTCAAAGTAAATGATAAAGATTCTTTTCTCATGGCTAGACGTTTGATTCGAGAAGAAGGTTTGCTGGTAGGTGGTTCATCGGGATCAGCCGTATGGGCGGCATTACAAGTTGCAAAGCGCCTGAAAAAAGGCGAAAAATGTTTAGTACTTTTACCAGACAGCATTCGCAATTATTTATCTAAATTTGTTGATGATAAGTGGATGCAAAAACAAGGATTCATCCATGCTTAAAAAGAAACAAGCTCTCGCAACACGCGCTATTCACGCTGGACAAGCACCTGATCCGAGTACCGGTGCTATTATGACACCCATTTATGCTACTTCTACTTATGTGCAAAAAAGTCCAGGTAAGCATAAGGGTTATGAATATTCACGGACTAAAAATCCAACGCGTTTTGCTTATGAGCAATGTATTGCCGATTTAGAATCCGGAACAAGTGGCTACGCGTTTGCTTCTGGTTTAGCAGCAACGGCGACCGTCTTAGAATTATTACAACCCGGTGATCACGTTATTGTTTGTGATGATGTGTATGGCGGCACGTATCGGCTATTTGAAAAAGTCCGCTCACGTTCAGCAGGATTACATTTTTCTTTTATCGATTGCACACATCCTGAGAATATTGAAAAAGCCATTCGTCCTGAAACAAAATTGATCTGGATAGAAACGCCGACCAATCCGATGTTAAAGTTAATCAATCTTCAACGGGTCGCTGAAATAGCGAAAAAGCATGGTTTGATGTCGGTAGTGGATAACACGTTTGCGACACCTATTTTGCAACGTCCATTGGAATATGGTTTTGATATTGTCGTTCATTCTGCTACGAAATATCTGAATGGTCATTCGGACATTGTCGGCGGGATTGTGGTCGTGGGTGAACGTCGAGATCTGGCAGAACAAATTGCTTTTTTACAAAATGCCGTCGGTGCGATTGCTTCACCCTTTGATAGTTTTCTCGCGATGCGCGGTTTAAAAACGCTGGTGGTGCGTATGGAGCGACATTGTGAAAATGCTCTAGAATTGGCGAAATGGTTGGAGAAACATCCGCACATTTCTCGGGTTATTTATCCAGGACTGAGCAGTCATCCTCAATATGATTTAGCTAAAACGCAGATGTCCTATTTTGGGGGCATGATTGCGCTAGAAGTGAAAGGGGGATTACAAGAAACAGTTCGAGTATTAGAACGTTGTCAGATATTTGCATTAGCAGAAAGTTTAGGGGGAGTAGAAAGTTTAATTGAACATCCCGCTATCATGACGCATGCTAGTTTGCCGCAAAAGCAGCGAGAAATGTTAGGAATTAAAAATAATTTCATACGGCTTTCAGTTGGGATTGAGGCGGTGGAAGATTTAAAACACGATTTGGATCAAGCATTAGCAGGTTAGCTGGGCCTGTGAGTAAATATGAAAATACTAAAACCCTCGATATAAGTCATTTAAATTTGACTTGCTTTGATTTACCAGAAAAATTTGAGATTCCTCAAACAGGTATTTTAAGTAATTCTGTTTGATGACCTTGATTTTGTATCCCATATGGGATACAATCTAACTCAGGAGGTATCTTTATGACCAAAGCAGCATTTATCCGAGCCCGCGTAGAACCCAAGTTAAAAGTGGTAGCAGAAAACGTTTTAAACCAATTGGGCATCACACCCACTCAAGCTATTACGATGTTATACAGTCGCATAGCGCGAGAGCAAGAATGGCCTTTAGAATTAAAAATTCCAAATGCAAAAACAGCTCGTGCAATTAAAGAAGCAAGAAAAGGAAAAGGTGTGACTGTATGCAAAGATGCTAATGATCTGATTAAAAAATTGGAAGACTAATGTTAATTCCAGGATATAAAAATAGTTTTAAAAAAGACTTAAAATTATTAAAAAAACGTAAAAAAGATATTCAGAAATTGTATGACATAATCTCCGATTTAATTAGCCAAAGACCGTTGGCAAGAAAGCACGTAGATCATCCATTAAAAGGCGAATACGGCGATTGCAGAGAATGTCATATCGAACAAGAACCCATGCAGATTTGTTTAAATAAATACAGAATTGAGTTTTTATTATGGGTAAACAATATCACCAATTAACTGAACAAGATCGAATATGCTTACGCGTGATGCTAAAAAGGGATTACTCAAGAAATAAAATTGCTGAAACTCTAGGTGTTCATCGTTTGACGATATACCGTGAATTAAAACGTAATAGCCAAACACATCGGAAGACCGATCACTCCGCAATAAACCCACCCGACTGTAATTTGAACAAATTGGCATAGATACCATTTTCTTGCTTAATTAATTGCTCATGAGACCCTTCCTCGAGAATCTTACCTGAATCAAAAACTAAAATCCGATCAGCATCCAAGATAGTTGAAAGTCGATGCGCGATCATAATAGAAGTCCGGCCATGCGTTAAAGTGTGTAGAGCATCTTGGATGGCACGTTCGCTTTCTGAATCAAGCGAGCTGGTCGCTTCATCTAAAATAAGAATAGGACGATCAGCTAATATGGCTCTCGCAATGGCAATACGTTGACGCTCCCCGCCAGAGAGTTTAATACCTCGCTCTCCTACTAATGTTTCATATTGATGCGGTAAACTTGAAATAAAATCCTCAATATGCGCTTTTTTTGCAGCGGCATGAATTTCGGCATCAGTTGCGGAAGGTTTGGCATAGGCAATATTTTCACGCAGCGTTCGGTGAAATAAGATAGGATCTTGCGGTACCAAGCCGATTGCGCGTCGTAAAGAATGACGTGAGTAATGCATAATATCTTGGCCATCAATCAAAATACGTCCTTTTTGAATAGGGTATAAACATTGTAATAAACGAATAAAACTGGTTTTACCGCCGCCAGAATGGCCTACTAATGCAATACGTTCCCCTGCGTGGATAGTCACTGAAAAATTGTTGAAAATGGGTACGGTTTTATCAGGATAAGTAAATTCAACATTCTCAAAAATAATTTCGCCACGATGAATCGTTAATTCAGGAAGCGTTGTATGAATGTCAACCTCAGGTTCTTCGTGTAAAAGAGTAATGACACCATGCAAGTCATAAGAGGAGGTGAGCAGATTTTTAATATTCTCTCCAACATCACGAATATAAGATTGCATAATGGTATAAGCAAACGCTAAATATGCCATGCTCTCCACGGTTGCCCTCCCATGGAAAAAATACCAAGTGCCGCCGCCCATTAAAATAGCTAACATGCCTGCCAGCAGCATCCGCTGGATAAGACCCGCTATGTTACCTAAATGATAGGCGTGAAGATTTTTAACGCGCAAATCACTCGTTACTTTTAAAAAACGCGACAATTCATATTTTTCCTGTGCAAAAGACTTAGTAGGCGCAATCCCACTGATACTATCCGCTAAATGGGCACTAAAATGATCTTGTGCTTCCGCATAACAACCTTGGGCAGGCCCTGACACTTTGAAGACAAGAAAGGAGCTGACTATCACCAAAATGGCTAGATAGCACAGCATCAATAAAGCCAAAAAGGGAAATTGCAGCGTCAGAATCAACATACTGCCAATTAAAATAATCGCTGTTGGAAAAATGCGCATGAGGATTTGATCTTCAAATACTTCTATCTTTTGCCGCGCACGATTGATTTTTGAAACAATGCTGCCAGTAAAAGTATTCGCAAAGAATTTTTCAGGTAAACGATAGACATGTACAAAGACATCATCCACTAATGATTTAAATAAGTTTGTTTCGAACGAATTATAAACTAGATAGGAAATTGAAAAGAAGAGTGCTTGGGTGAAATAAGTGCCAAGAAAAATTCCAAGGTGGTAAAGAACCGCTGCTTTATCTTGATAGTGTTGTATGGTGGTCAGAAATGACGCGAGCGCATAGGGTAAATAAGTCTCGAGGGAAGCAGCTATCAACACTAACATTAGAATAAAAAATAATTTTCTCGGTTGACGAATCCAATAACTAGCAGCAAATTGCAGGACATTTAAAAATGAAAGGGGTTGCTTTTTTATTATTTTAGAAGAGGACATCATTCATCCTAGCATCATGGTGCGAATTGAAAAGGCTTAAATAGCATAGCTTGTTTTTATTAACAACTCTATAGGTTAAATTTATTAATTCAATTAAAAAAATTAACTCCCCTTCTAACGGGCATTATGTTATTTGTACTGCTTTCTTAATCCAGGAGAGCACTATGTATCAAAGGAATTTTTTGCTTTTACTATCTTTATTTATTTATTTTTTTAGTTACCCCTCGCAAGCGCAGATAATTTCCTATTCGAATGTTGGTCAAGGTACACCACTTGTCCTCATCCATGCCTTCCCAACTGATCAGCGCTTATGGACACCCCAGCAGGAAGGGCTTAAAAAAAATTTTCAGGTAATTACACTCGATTTATGGGGATTCGGCAATTCATCAGTAATGAATAATAAAGCTATTACCATGCAAATGTATGCAGACGAAGTTAAGGAATTACTGGATCAGCTACATATTCAAAAAGCGATTATTGGTGGTGAATCCATGGGCGGTTACGTTGCGCTTGCGTTTCTTGAACACTATCCTAAGAATGTCCAAGGTTTAATACTTTCTGATACGCAAGCTATCGCAGATACAGCCGAGATAAAAGTTAAACGTGAAACGACTGCGAGCGAAATACTCAAGCAAGGAAGTAGCAATTTTATTAAAGGATTTATCCCCAAAGCCCTCTCACCTGCGGCATCAGAGCAAACTAAAGCCACGCTGCAATTAATTTTAAAAACACAAAAAGCAACCGCTATGGCTGCCGCCCTACGGGGAATGGCGGTACGGCATGATACCTCTAAATTACTTGCGGATAATAATGACTTACCGATATTAATTATTACTGGTAAAGAAGATACGCTTATTACTCCCTACCAAAGTGCCAATATGCATGCTTTAGCAAAAACGAGTAGATTGGTTGTGATTCCGAATGCAGGGCATTTGTCTAACTTAGAACAGCCAGAACAGTGGAACAAAGCGGTTATTGATATGTTTTCTCATCGTTAATTCATCGGGCTCCCCGGACATAAAAATATGTCCGGGATACCGCTAAAGTAATTTATTTGGTCTGATTAGAAACTGGCTCTAATGAAATCACTAATCGCTGACCAATTGCAGCAGCAGCTCTTTCCAGTTGACGCAAATTAGGCCAGTGATGTGGGTCTTCTAAACGAGCAACCGCAGGCCATGAAGTATTAAGCGCTCGCGCAATTTCTGCGGTCGAATGTTCTCCTTTCGCCCAACGCATTAATAGTGCTGCTTGTGCTCTTGCTGATGGTGCAATCAATTTAGCACCCTTACGGCGATGAGAAGGTTTAGGTATTTCTATACCTTCATCGATTCTTCCTTCTAAGGTTAACGTCAAAACTTCAGAAGCATTAAAAAGAGCTTCCTCTATAGTTTCTCCTTCTGTTACTGCTTCAGATAAATCAGGAAAATGTACCGTATAACGTTTTTCTGCACGATCATATGTAAAAATAGCAGGATATAGTACGTTCATTTTAAATTGACCCCCGTTTGTCTCGCTATTGCAGCCAGTAATCCCTTACCAATATCTCTTTTACCATGGACTGGAACGGTGGTTCTTAAATTACCTTTTCCCATTCGATAATGACTACCAGCAATTCTCAGCACTTTCCAGCCGTGTTGTTCCAGTATTTTTATAACTTCTTTCCCCGTCATAAAGAGATTATATCATAAAAGATATATCAAACAAGATGCCTCTAAAAATAACTATTTTTTACAGCTATGTTAGTGAGTATAGATATCTCTGGATTTATCTTGACTTTCTTCCAATTCGAGACTAAGCTCAATGTAGCTACATATTGAAGCTACATTGAGGTAACGAATCATGCCTACTCCAAAAATGATAGGAAAACGTGAATTTATACAACATACTAGCCAATATTTAAAATGGGTAGAAGAGCACGGTAAAGAACTTATCATTACCCATCAAAATAAGCCGGACCTTATCCTCACCAAGATTAAACCTAAAACATTTAAAGGAATGCAAGGATTCACTAAAATTAAAATTAATGAAGATATTAATAAACCGATTTTACCAGGATATGACGAATGGTAGTCTTAGATACTTGTGCAATCATTGAAGCCTGCAAAACATCTCCTAGTTTTTCTCCAAGAACATTCAAGCAAATGGAAGCTGGCGCTTATTTATTATCTATTTCATTTGCAGAGATTGCTTGCAAAGTTAAATTAGGTAAATTGGAAATGGATACTTCAACCAGAACACTCTATAACGAATTTAGTCAAATCGAGACCGTACAAATAATCAATATTAGCGTTGATGAATGGCTAGATTCTATTGAATTGCATTGGCCAGAAAATAAAGATCCAGCTGATCGGATTATTACTGCTTTTGCAGCAAAAAAACAATTATCCATCGTGACAAGTGATAAAAGAATCAAACAGTTTTATAAAAAAGTTATTTGGTAAAATATTCGCCCAACTTTAAAAACCGCAACCGATTCGCATTTAACACTACTGTTAACGAAGACAACGCCATCGCTGCCCCTGCTATCATCGGATTCAACAGTAAGCCAATAAAAGGATAAAGCACACCTGCTGCAATAGGAATGCCAATAATATTATAAATAAATGCGCCAAATAAATTTTGTTTAATATTTCTAACCGTTGCTTGCGAAATCACAATCGCATCCACCACACCCTGCAAAGCATTCCCCATCAAAATTAAATCCGCACTTTCAATCGCCACATCTGTCCCCGCACCAATAGCAATTCCCACATCAGCTTGTGCAAGTGCAGGCGCATCGTTAATGCCATCACCCACCATGCCAACGGTATTGCCTTTTGATTGCAGCATACTTATTTTTTCAGATTTCTCTGCAGGAAGAACTTCTGCCATCACCTCGTCCATCCCTACTTGTTTCGCTACCCAACGTGCTGCTTTCTCTTGATCACCGCTTAACATGATGGTTTTCACATTCATCTTATGCAATTGAGCAATCACTCTCTTGGCTTCAGGCTTAATGGTATCAGCGATTGCAATAAATCCTGCTGCTTTGTTGCTTATAGCTAAATAAACGAGTGTTTGGCCTTGTGATAGAAGGGTATCTGCTTGAGCTACGATATCTTCATCGAACTTAATATGATGTTCCTTCATTAACTTATCATTGCCAAGCAAAATAGTTCTTTGATCTACTTCAGCACTAATCCCTAGACCCGGCAACGCATTAAATGTATCCATAATAGAGAAAGATAATGCTTGTTTTTTTGCAGCTACTACGATGGCTTCTGCTAATACATGTTCTGATCCTTGCTCTATGGTAGCGGCTAAAGCCAAAATATCTTTTTCACTCCAGGGTGGTAAAGCAACAATTTGCGTCACACTCGGCTTGCCTTCTGTAATCGTCCCCGTTTTATCAAATACAATGACATTCAGCGCCCGTGTTTTTTGCAAAGCGTCCCCATCACGAATTAAGATACCTACTTCTGCCGCTTTTCCTACACCTGCCATCACCGCGAGGGGTGCAGCTAGTCCTAAGGCACAGGGACAAGCAATTAATAATACCGTGGCAGCTGTCACACACATAAAACTCACTTTATCTACAGGTGCGAAATAATACCAAAGCGCTGCTGTTATCATGGCAATCAAAATCACAGTCGGAACAAAAAAATTGGCTATGGTATCTGCTAATCGTGCCAATGGTGGTTTAGAATTCTGCGCACGTTTAACCATGTCGATAATATGTGCCAACATCGTCTCATTGCCTACACGTGTGGCACAAAAGAGAAAAGTGCCTGTCTTATTCAATGTACCGCCAATCACTAAATCATTAACGGATTTTTCAATAGGTATCGGTTCGCCTGTTAACATGGATTGATCAATGCTAGAACGCCCTTCGACAATCACCCCATCAACAGGAATTTTTTCGCCCGGCCGTACGCGTATCAAATCACCCATCACAATATCGTGAATATGCACATCGATTTCTTGACTATCGCGAACAATCCGTGCTGTTTGTGGGCTAAGTGCAATTAATTTTTCGATGGTTTCTTTCGTTTTACCACGTGTGCGTATCTCAAGCGCATTACCGAATTTGATGAAAGCAATAATAATGAGCGCTGCTTCAAAGTAAACAGCACGCGTACTGATAGGTAAAAGCGTTGGAAATAAGGTGACGGCCATAGAAAATAACCATGCAACGCCTGTACCCATCGCAATCAAGGTATTCATATTAGCATGGCGCGATAAGAGTGAAGTAAAAGCAGAACGATAAATATCACCTGCTGAATAATACATAATAAAAAGCGTGATAAGACCGATCATTCCCCAGATAATCTGGCCACTCCAAGAAGAAACTGTCGGCAGCATTGGGAGATGACTTAATAACATAATAAGGATACCCACGCCGCCTGCTAAAAAAGATTGTTTCAATAAAACCTTATCATCCTGCTCGTGTGCAAGGAGATGATGCTGTGATGGGGTAACTGCTATCGCGGTATAACCTGCTTTTTTCACCGCTTGCAGCACATCCCCAATCAAGGGAGTGCCTTCAATCAGCGCGGTTTTATCAGCAAAATTCACTTTCGCTTGCGTCACACCAGGAACACCACGCAAGGCTTTTTCTATGGTGCGTACACAACTTGCGCAGGCCATATCGGGAATTTTTAGCATCATATAAAAAATAGACCTTTATTTGGTATTTTTCTTTCGGCTCTTAGCAAATAGCTTCAACCGATTTTCAATTTTTGAATAAATAATGGAGGCATCTAATCCTGTCAGTAGTGAAATAGCATCATCAATGGTCTCAATGGGGTAAATAAAAAATTGTTCTTCTTTAGCTGCAGCTTGCACATCTTCTCTCAGCATCAAATTCTTCACATTTACCTGCGGAATTAATACACCTTGTTTTCCATCTAATCCTTTGGCTTTGCACACATCAAAAAAACCTTCAACTTTTTCATTGATACCCCCTACAGCCTGCACGCAACCATGTTGATCAATCGAACCTGTCACTGCAAAAAATTGATAGATAGGAATATCCGCTAAGGCTGACAGCAATGCACATAATTCCCCTACTGATGCACTATCACCATCTGTCCATACATATATTTGCTCAAATGCAAGGCTCGCATGCAGAGAAAAAGGCTGATTAACACTGAATCGACTCGCTAAAAAATTGGAAATAATTAAGCCTGCCTTATTATGCATCGGGCCTGATAATTTAATTTCCCGTTGAATATCGATGACCTTTCCTTGACCGACTCGAATGGTTGCAGTCACCCGTGTGGGATGACCGTACGCAAAATTCCCAACACGTCTCACTGACAGGCAATTGATTTGTCCAACACACTCTCCAGTCGTGTCAATTTTAATAAAGTCACGGTAAATATCTTCATAATAAAGGTCGCGTGCTCTATCCATACGATGAATTTGTGCATCAATGGCTTGTTTAACATGCTCTCCCTTAACAATTTTTTTACGCGCTTGTTCAGCCCAGTAATTAGATTCTATAACTAAATCTTCAATCTCTCGAATATGCGTTGATAATTTTTCTACATCTTCTGCTAGGCGAGAACTATAATCAATTATTTCTGCAATCGCCGTCGCATGAAATGGTTGTAATTTATTTCTCTCTACCAGTGAGCCAATTAATCTGGCATACGATTGAATATTTTTTTTATCGCGATCAATTTGATCATCAAAATCCGCTGCTACTTTAAACAATTCTCTAAAATCAGGATCCTCTTGGGAAAGATTATAATAAGTATTTCGATCTCCCAACAGAATGACTTTCACGTTTAGAGGGATAGGCATAGGCTCAAGTGAAATAGGTTTAATCGAATCTGAATCAATAGGTTTAATAATAATTTCTTTCGCATATAACGCACTCTTCAGCGCTTCCCATGCCTCACTATTTTTCTTTAATTTTCTCGCTTGAATAATTAAATAACCGCCATTTGCCCTATGTAAGCTACCCGATTTAATTAAAGTGAAATTTGTCGCTAATAAACCCAATTGAGACGTGTGTTCTATACGGCAAATTAAGGTAGAGTAAGAAGGCGCCTCTTCAAACACAATCGGCGCACCTTTTAATTGGCTATTGTCCACTAATAAATTAATTTTATATTTAGTCAACACCGGATTTTCTAAGGAAAAAGTGAGTAAGTTAGTTTTTTCATCATGCTTAATGAGATCATCAATATGATCAAAAATATCGTTTTGCACAGCAGATAGAAACTGAATCACACCTGGAAACTTAGCATACTTATGTTTTAATTTAGAGATGAGTGGTTTTACCACAGTATTAATCGACGCAACTTTTAATTTTTTTTCTTTTTCATATTGTTCTTTATAAAATTTAGGCGTGTCATCTGTAACTTTTTGACGCTTGGTATCAAAATACTTAGCGATTTTCTTCATGTGGCTGCGATAAGCTTTACTTTCAAAAACAGTCAACAGGCTTGAGCTGATTTCCGAAATAAAGGTATTCATATCTTGTTGTAACATAATCCCTGAACCCGGGGGCAATTCTAAAGCAATGGGTTTTTCTGGCAAATCAAAATTATAGATATAACACCAATCAGAGGGAGTCTCACATTTCTGTGCTTGTTTCGTTAAAAGTGTCTTGACGAGCCGCCGTTTGCCAATGCCTGCGGGTCCCATGGCATAAAGGTTATAGCCATGATGGGTGACGCCAATACCAAATAAAATCGCCTCTTCTGCTCTCTCTTGGCCAATAAATTTGATGGTTGATGTCTTTAATTCTCTGGTTGTCTCAAAAGGTAATTGGGAGACAGGTAGCTTTTGGCGAAAAAATTTATAATTTAATGGTTTTTGTTTTTTCATCGCTGGCTACTTCCTTGAATGGAAAAACCTACTTTACCCATTATACAACATACAATGACTTGACAAGCTAGAAAATTTTATTTAAAAATCATGAGGCTTTTTTCTACACATCCAACAACCAGTGAAGTATCTATTATGAAAAAATTTTTTATTTGTGTCATAAGTTTTCTTTTATTTTTGAGCTTAAGTGGCTGTGGGGAGAATCTTTCTACGAATACTTATGAATCATCAGATGTAGGTGTTGCCAGTAAGGTAAAAAAAGGGGTTATTATTTCGAGAAGGCCAGTTGATATTGATAACAGCACGGGTGTGGGAGGCCTTGCAGGAGCAGGTGCAGGTGCAGCAGCAGGCTCTATGATTGGCGGTAACACGGCGGTCAATATTATTGGCGCTATCGGTGGTGCAGTGATCGGCGGTGTGGCAGGCCATGCAGCAGAGAAAGGATTGAGCCATCATCAGGGGTATGAATATATTGTTCAGTTGGATAAAGGTTCACCTATCTCCGTCGTGCAATCAGCAGAAGATTCAACGTTTGAAATTAATCAGCATGTACTTGTCATTTATGGCAAGAAAACGCGGATTGAGGCGGATAATACAGTAGGGCTAAGTTCAGTTAAACATTCGCATGCGTAAGATTTACGCATGCTTTTGTTTTATTTTCTTACGTGGCTTGGCATGATGGATCATATATTCTCTGCATGCTAAATTAATTAAAGTTTGATATTTTTTTGAAGCATGCCTAAACCATTCCAACACATCTGCATCAATCCGAATTGTAATCTGTTTTTTCATAGGACGGTAAAATTTTCCAACTACAGATTTTT
>JAJPJH010000041.1 GCA_021324335.1 Gammaproteobacteria bacterium | reverse complement strand
ACACCCTTGCCTAGACTCGCACTTCCGATCTCCACGGCGTGCAGCGGACTTTCACCGCCTAGAATTGCGCCATGCTTGGCGCACAAAAATCTTGATGGCTATCGTCGCCATCAAGATGTTTACTCATTAAAAATTAGGGCATAGAGTATTCTATATTAGAATCGATGTCCAAGTTACTAGATTGGATGTTCAAATCATTCGAATTTAATTTAGGAAGTGAGTTTGATAAAAAGCGAAACGGCTTTGCTAACAAACTCTTTTTTTCTTTCGATTTATTGCCTATATCATCCTTAAGTAATGGAGAATCAAAATCTTCCTCTTCTTCCTGTTTAATTTCTTCCACTCTGCACTCCTCATTATATGTGTTCCGGCGATTTCTTACATGTTGTGCACATTTTGAAATACCTGACAACATGAGCTGAAATAACAAGATAGAACCCAGTATCACAGAAATCGATTCTACTGGGGTTACACCATGCGATTCAAGTGCACAAAAATCATTTCCTGCCTCACAAGAATCCAGAGGTGATAATGCGTATAGAAGAAGGCTTAATATATTTATAAACACCGTATAGCGTAAATGCCTTTTTACCTCAGGATACTCATTTGAAAGGATCTGCGCAGCAGCCAACATTGCGAAACCAGACAACATTGTCATTGCTGCCCCTGCGCCTGAGATGAGTGCTGCGCTAGTTTGCTCACCTATTTTTTCGCCCAATGGAGTAAATCCATCAAAGTTATTATGATAGGTAACACCGCTGCTAACAAAACCATCCCATGTAAGAGTTACATTCGGAGATGATTGATACAAAAGCTCACCTGCTAAAACATGCCCACCTTCATGCATTAAAGTATTTCGTACCCCGTGATCTATTAAAGCAAATAATGAGCCTCGTACATGATTGAATATTGAATTCAATATATCCTTTATTAAATCAGAATTACAATTTAGATATTTACTCAGGATTCGAAGAAAAAGATTTCCTGTTAAAAATCCTGATGAAGATGTGAAAGGATTATTTGTCCATGTCACATTCGATTTATCTAAAAAATAATATGTTGCTCCTGAAAAACCAAATGCATAAGTAGCTTCACATAAAGTAGCACGAGCAATGGGGTTATTTAATTTTGATTTAAGAGCTGACAGATTTGTATTATTTTGTAATTTTCTGATAACACTAGCACAAGTACCTCTTTTTGCATCCTCTCCCAAAAGATTTTCTTCTTCATCAGAAAGAATTAATAATCTCTTACTATTTGAAAAATAGTTACCTCTATCAGAATGATTACTATAATGGCTGAACATATTTTACCTCGTTTTATGTGTATAAATTTTGACACAATAAGGTAGATAGATTTTGCGCAAAAAAATACCGTATAAATTACGGGAGATTTGAATAACAGGCTCACTCAGTACGGTACAAAAATCATAGGCTTACACCTATTCTAGAGTCTACATAGGCCGGTTGTGGAGAAAAGAGTAGCCGCGGATTATACCTAGCATTAGGTAACTTTTTGTTCCATTTAGCCATTGTAGCTTTTTGAATAATATGAAGCATACTTTTTATGAATCATCAGGTTTTGGTTTGCGATGATATAGATTCATAGCGTTTTAACTTTTGTTAAATTTAGTTAAATTAATAGCTTAGAAGAAGATATGAGATTTTCAAAAAATAATAAATGGATCGGTTCTTATAGCAAATGGATTCAAAAGCTAGCCCAGACCAACTATTCCATGACGGTTGGTTTTTAATAGACCATCTATCTAGTACGGGTACATGGCTATGCCCTCCCCTTTTTAAAACAGAATAATAACACGTGCTGTCGCAGCCCAAGCTGCATTGAGATCAGATTCTGCGCTTGGCGTAGGAATATAAGACAGGGCTGGTTCTAAATAAATTCCTTTTAGAATTTGTGCTTGATAATAAGCTTGAAACATTAATTCTGTTTTGCGACTAAAACTAGTTTGATTTAACCAAGATAAAGCTGTGCCTAGTCCCATTGAATCATTGATACGCTTAGGAATAAGGCCGAAAGCAGTCAGGCCTGCGCCGACAAATTGGGTCATGGCAAGCACGTCAGAATTATTCGCACCAAATTGATAAAAAACAGAAAAACCACTGTTATCTATGCCTGGGTTTTTATACCACAAACGTTGCGAGCCAAAGAAATAAAAACCTGATGCACCATTTTCAGAAAGTGCGGGAGAGCTTTGAATTGTTCCTGTTTGATGCCATCCACCGAAACCAATAACGCCAGGTAACCTATATTTGCCTAATAACCAAGTAAATCCTGTCTCTGCAATATGAAAATAAGAACCATTAAAATTTGGACCTGTTAAACCTGTTTGCGTGCCATTTGCTAAATTTCCATCGTAAGTACCGAGAGAAAGATACCATTTTTTTATTGGAATAAAATTAATAGTAATGCCATAAGCAGAATTGTAATAGCCAGGCAAGACACCTAGCATGGATGGGTTTACAAAAATAGGCGTATAAATTAACCCACTCACAGCCGGAATTGATATTTGATCTTGACTCAGTGGTACAGGCTTTGTGACATTATTAAAATCAAAGGTAGGCACCACTTTTCCTATTCGTATTAGTAATTTTTCGTTAAATAAAGCTTGTCTATACCACAGTTGATAAAGCTCAGAACGATTTAATGGCGGAGATCCTGGCAAACTATTATAACCCTGAACACTACCAGCTTGTGTATTGGTGGCTTGGCCATTGAATTGAAGGTATTGTATATCAAACAAACCGCCTTTCCAGGCGCCTAACTTTTCTGTATCGGCATTTAAATCTAATAAAAATAAACTATTCGATGTCCACTGATCTGCTTTGGGAATTCCACCTGAAAATAAATCGTTAAGATCACCCAGCCATGCACCATCTAAGTGAATACCATGATTATTTTGAATGCCCAGTTTTTTCTCAAGATATTGCTGTGCTGTACCCGTTCCTGGTGTAATGTTAACTGCGGCTGGGTTGGAGCTAATATTTGTATTAGCCGCAGCATATACTATTGATGGAACTGTAATGAATAAATAAATTAATAAATAAAATCTAATATATTTATTATTCAACATGATTAAATTCACGAACAAGCTCTTCTTCTTTTTTAATGTAAGCAGGCTCTCCATAAATATAAGTCGCTTTGATATTAGGATCGCAGCCTAACGTCATTAAAATAAAAAGTAACTCAAAAATATCGGTGACTTTTTCATGTCGATATTTCATATAAGTAGTAGCATCAGGATCAATGACAATAAAATCAGCTTCTTTTCCTACTTCAAAATTACCGATTTTATTATCCAGCTGTAATGCACGTGCAGCTCCGAGAGTCGCCATGAACCAGCGCACCATACTGGCTAATTTATAACTTTGTAACATAGAGACTTTATAAGCATCATCCATAACAGCAAACATGGATAACGTATTACCTGCACCCCAATCGCTACCCAAGGTAATATTCGTCGTGTATTTTATTACTTTTTCTATATTAAATAAGCCGCTACCTAAAAAGTTGTTACTAATCGGACACCAAGAAATAATGGCATGCGCTTTTTTAAATGACTCAAGTTCAGCATCTGTTAGATGGATACAATGACCGAATACGCTTCTCTTATCATTTAGACCAAAATGATCATAAACATCTAAATAATTCTTGCTCCAAGGAAACAATGTTTTGACTTCTTTTATTTCATTTAAATTTTCATCTAAATGCGTTTGAATATAAAGATCTGGATGTTCTTTTTTAAGCGATCCACATAATTCTAATAATTTATCAGTACAGGATATGGCAAATCGCGGAGAGAGACAAAATGAAAGTCTGTCTTTATTATGCCATTTTTTAATGAGTTTTTTAGCGATATCATAATTTTCTTGAGCAGATAAGCATAATGTTTCAGGCGAATTTCTATCCATCATGATATTGCCGGTGATAAAACGCATTTTTCTGCGATTTAATTCTTCAAAAAATATATCCGTAGCTTCATAAAATAAAGGGCCATAAGAAACTGCGGTGGTTGTGCCATTCATT
>JAJPJH010000085.1 GCA_021324335.1 Gammaproteobacteria bacterium | reverse complement strand
CTTTGGCTTCATCGCAACCAGCTACATCAGCAAACGTGACTTTCACTTGATCTGAACTCATCAAGCGGGCACGGCTACGGCCAAAGGAGAAAGCACCTCCTTTGCCACCGCCAGCCTGCTGTCGTAAAACATAAATCCAGATGGCGAAGAGAATAATCCAGGGAAGTAAGTTGAGAAGATGCACAAGGAGTCCGGGCTGTTCAGGAGGCTGCCCTTTCACAATTACACCTTTGTCCAGCATCATTTGGAGTAAAGACGGATCTTGCCTCATGGGCAGGTAAGCCGTGAAAGTTTTGTTATTTTGGAAAGTACCCATGATATTCTGTTCAGAAATTGTCACTGAACGGACGTTTCCTTGTTTGATGTCATTCACTAATGCGGAATAACTAATATGTTCTTCAGGTTCACGTTTGGGGCCAAAATTATTGAATACAGAGATTAAAATAACTCCGATGACCATCCATAACAATATCGTTTTGATTGCATCATTCACGTTGCTTGACCTCTTTGATAAGCGCCGTCAAAAATCCCAGGTTATGATTTAATCATACCTAATCTACCGGCGAGAAACTAGAAAATGTAGCAAATAGCTCCTTCCTTTGGCGCTCTTACCCCTTCCGTCCTCGCGCTAAAACATACATTTCTCGTGACCGACCTCGCGAAGCCTTAGGTTTGCGGATAATGACGGTTTTAAAGTGACGTTTTAACTCGCCTAGGAAGGTATCAAAGCCTTCCCCTTGAAAAACTTTAATCAAAAATCCACCTTCTTGCTGCAATACCCGTAAAGCAAAATCCAACGCCAATTCAGCGAGATACATGGCACGTGGAATATCAATACTCTCATTCCCACTCATGTTAGGGGCCATATCGGATAGCACCCAATCGACTTTCGAGACGCTTGCTAATAAAGCATTTAATACCGCTTCGTCCGAAAAATCACCATGGATAAATTCTACCTCCTCGATAGGCTCCATCGGCAAGATGTCTAAAGCAATCACTCGCCCTTTGGGCTTCACTAATTTCACGACTAGTTGCGACCATCCACCGGGTGCCGCGCCGAGATCGACAACTGCCATTCCAGGCTTAAATAACCCGTCGCGTTCTTGCATCTCTAATAGCTTATACACAGCTCGAGAACGATAGCCTGCTTGCTGGGCTTGCTTCACATACGTATCTGAAAAATGTTCTTTCAGCCATCGACGGCTGCTTTTACTAGCCATTTAAACGTACGCTACCTCAACTATCTCATACACACTCATCCCTTCCGGTGTATTGACTTCTACACTGTCACCCTCATATTTGCCAATCAAAGCACGAGCAACGGGTGAAGTGACAGAGATTTTTTGATTATTAATATCCGCTTCATCTTCCCCTACAATCTGGTAACAAAGCGTTTCCTCAGCACCATTTGATAAGGTAACAGTTGCACCGAAAATAACACGGCCGGTATTTTCTATTTGGGTAATGTCAATGACATGCGCCATCGATAATTTTCCTTCGATTTCGAGAATACGGCCTTCGATAAAACTCTGTTGTTCACGGGCAGCATGATATTCTGCATTTTCTTTTAAATCGCCATGTGCTTTCGCTTCCGCAATAGCAGCAATAATGCGCGGCCTTTCTTCCTGTTTTAAACGCTGTAACTCTGCTCGCAATTTCTCTGCGCCTTTTACTGTCATTGGCACTTTTTGCATACCGATTACCTCTAAATTGGATTTACACATGACTAAAATTTCATTTCTTCAAAAAATTTCTTCACTTTGTCAAACCAAGAACTTGATTTCGGGTTATGTTTATTATTAGCAGAAATGGTTTTATCAAATTGCTGCAATAATTCTTTTTGCTTAGCCGTCAAATTCACCGGTGTTTCGACTTGAACTTTACACATCAAGTCGCCCTGCTCCCCGCCTCGCAAAGAGGGTACGCCCATGCTTTTAATGCGAAACACTTTACCCGTTTGGGTTTCTGGTGGAATTTTCAGTTTCACCCGACCATTTAAAGTGGGAACTTCTAATTCGCCTCCTAAAGCCGCTACTACAAAGCTGATAGGAACGTCGCAATAGAGATTTTTACCATCTCGTTCAAATAAAGCATGTGGCTGAACTTGTACTTGAATATACAAGTCACCCGCCATAGCGCCAGCTTCACCCGCTTCTCCTTCATTACTCAGTCGAATACGGTCGCCGGTATCCACACCGGGGGGTATTTTAACAGACAATTTCTTTTCTTGCTTGCGTCGTCCTCGCCCATGGCAACTTGTGCAGGGATCTTTAATCACTCGGCCTTTGCCATAACACGTTGGACACGTCTGCTGCACGGTGAAAAAACCATGCTGCATGCGGACTTGACCATGACCGCCGCAATCAGAACAGGTAACAGGCGAAGAACCTTTGCGTGCACCGCTGCCATTACATTCGCTGCAAGCAACCAGCGTAGGAATGGTAATTTCTGCTGTTTTACCAAATACGGCTTCCTCAAGGGTAATATCTAACGCGTAGTACAAATCACTACCACGCTGTGCCCCGCCTTGGCCACGGCCGCCAAAGATGTCTCCGAAAATATCTCCAAAGACATCACCAAAATTCATGCCTCCAAAACCGCCACCTCCCATGCCACCAAAACCACCCATCCCATCCATCGCTGCATGGCCGAATTGATCATAAGCAGCACGTTTTCGGCTATCGGAAAGAATTTCGTAGGCTTCTTTAATTTCCTTAAATTGTTCTTCGGCAGCTTTATCATTCGAGTTACGATCAGGATGATGTTTCATTGCTAAGCGACGATAGGATTTTTTAATTTCGTCTTCGCTAGCATTTCGTGACACGCCTAGAACTTCATAATAATCACGCTTTGACATGGTTGGTCTCACTCAAATAAGAGCCTCCTCTAAAAAAGATACCCTCTCTCACGAGGGAGAGAGGGACCTTCCGTAAGAGAAAAATTATAATTGGTTATTTTTGCTTATTCTCATCATCTTTTACTTCTTCGAACTCAGCATCCACCACATTTTCACCTTTCTTCTCCGCGCCCCCTTCTTGAGTTTGTGCACCGCCAGTTTGTTGAGATGCACCACCTGGTTGTCCGCCGCCTTGGGCATATAAATGTTCAGCCATTTTCGCAGACGCATCTGCTAAGGCCTTGGTTTTAGCTTCGATGTCATCTTTATTATCAGACTTCATCGTTTCTTTTAAGGCATCAATAGCATGTTGAATAGCTT
>JAJPJH010000105.1 GCA_021324335.1 Gammaproteobacteria bacterium | reverse complement strand
TGACGGTAACGCCCAGAAGTTTCGCTGCCTTGCTTATGCTGATAGTGTTTTCCATGAGGCGAATAATACACTATTTAGCACTTATTGCAAGACTAGAATTTGCTCCTATGCATAACTATTTGTCATTTATTTTCTTGCGCGAATTGTTTGTTGATCATAGTACTCCAATTTTTTAGAAATAAAAATCAAAACTTTAAGAAAATAACCGATATAAAAGTAGAGGTTGAAGCTATTCATTATTTGTTTGCTCCACTAATGAAAGCTAATTTTTTTCTTTAATTTGACCCCTTAGGATTTATAAAGTGAATTGGTAATTTATTAAGAATTTTTCCCATAGTATTTTCATTTTACGTATGGCAGAATTAATTCCTCTTTAGCATACGATTAACAGGAGCGAATCAGCATGGAGAAGCGGGGAACCCTAGCCATTACTGACCAAATAAAAGCCGCCTTAAGACTTGAAAATAAAAGCTTAGCTCTCATAATGCTAATTTGTGCTATTTACTGTTTTTGCCTTTATCTTCCTCTCCTTATTATTCCTTTTGCCCATCATGATCAGTATCGATACTTCGCCAATTTTGATGCTTCCCCTGCCTTTAAACTCGCATGCACGAATGACATTGAATTTAGTTGGCTAAATGCAATTGGTCGGCCTCTAACAGCTCAAATTGAATGCGGCGTGTTTCAGTTCGCTAACACTATCAATGATCTTTCCTATGTCCGGGGAATAGTACTGGCATTGTGCATTATTGTCATGTTTATACTTCAATCAGCATTCAAAATTTGCGGAATAAATAGAAAAATTTCCCTTGTCCTGGCAGCTCTCATTTTTGCACTACCCGCTATTCATTTCCATATTTTCATGGGAGATTTGCCAAATATATTAGCTCTTTTTACCGCTCTAGTATCTTTTCTTAGCTTAGAGAACGCCTGGAAAATACGCTCAACCAAATTATCTTCTCCTATTAGCTGGATCTTCTTATTAATATTAAGCACTTTATTTTTATTTACCTCTCTCGTCCTGTATCCTGCAAAAGCTACCTTTTTCTTAATCCCTTGCCTAGGAGGTATTCTCTTAGCTCAGGAAAGGCGCAGTATGTCGGTTATTCTACGTGACATCCTATTTTTTACACTTGTTGCTGGAGCTTATTTTGTTTGGGGAAAAATAGTTATTGCACGCCATCAAGCAGGCGTTCCTCTTGGATATAGTTTTGTCATCAATGATGATGTCATGCACAAATTAAAGCTTTTTTTGAACTCCGTATGTTTTCATGCATTTAACCTTTGGAATATTTTTCCCCGTAAATTCATCGCATTTCTCCTGACAGCTATCATCCTATTTGGCTTTTGGCGTAATCAAAAACAGTCTTCTTCCCAATCCATCTTTAGCCATCGTTTAAATGCTATGGAAATTTTAGCTATAGCCGTGTTGCTTCTCATCATCAACTCTCCTTTCCTAACAGTAAAAAGTGATTTAGTTTTATATAGAGTAATTTTTGTTTTTAGTTCAGCTTTATGTATTTTAGGTGTATGGTCACTCTTACATTGGCTTCCCAATAAAAAAGTTATTTCCCGCACAATTTTTATAAGCTTATGTTTAATAGCATCTACTCTCGCTTTTTATGCCAGTTTCAATAATGCTTTAAATTCTTATGCTGAGTATGCTTTTCTCAAAAATAAAATTCGTAATGAATTTTCTCCTCAAATACACGAAATACATTTGCTGAGACTTAAAGATATATCACGAGGCCTAAATGGGTTACCATCATCAATGCCTCAGGCGGATGGAGATGAATTCAACCATTTATCCACTCAATATTTTCCAGATATCTCCTGGATCATGACAGCTATTTTTGATGAAATTTTTCCTAATAGAACATTCAAAGTTATTTCATGCACAGAAAGAGTTTGTGAGCCGGAAATAGTAAAACAAAATCCCGGAGCAATTGTGGTGACTGATGGATCAAAAGCTAAATTTTTTAGCAATGATCACGTCTTAGAAATTGATATGGAACAAGCTCGCTATCATTAATCTCACAAGCATTCACAGTTTGTCGGGTTAATAAGGAGATATTTTGATGAAGATCATCAAATGGATTTGGAAATTATTACATCATCGTAAACAATCTACCGAATCAACACAAAAGGTTACAGATCTAGTTCTACCCGATGAAACTCTCATCGAGTTGCTTCAAGAAATTAAGCATCGAGCTAGGAATTTACGTGAAATAGATCAGACAGGCGCTCACTAGTTATCTATTTTAGGAATATTAATATTATTTATCTGGTAAAATCTAACATTAATTTCTGGTCTAAAATAAACTTTTGATACTCCCTCGGGATAAACAATTTTTATCTTATTAATTTTATTATAATTAATTTGATTTTGATATAAATTTAATAAATCAGCATTGTTCGCAATTAAAGGGCTTAATAAAAAACCCGCCTTAATAGACATAGGTGTTACTTTTTGAGTTATTTCTTTTCCTTCAATCAGTTGATCTAAAACAACAATGGATGGTTTATAAAAGAACTTAATGATCTTTCCTAAGAGTGAATATCGTATACTAATTTCACACCATACAAATCCATCACTCTTGGGAACCTCTACCCATTTATCAAAATAGGTTCCTGTTTTGCCTAATAAGGTTAAATAATTATTAGTATCTTGGAGATTAGAGGCTTTTTCCATTAAAGTCCAATCAAGAAAACGACCTATTGGCCTATATCGTTGTAATAATTCCATAAAAGCACCCGAGTCATCCACTTGAAGACCATCGATATAAGTAAAAACAAATTGGGGTGCTTTAAACGTATCCGCGTAATAATTTCTATTTTTTTCTTTAAACACATCACTTATTGCAATGAAATTTACTGCTATGGGGCGAGGACTATAATTAAGATTATTTTGAAGAATAACAGAAGGATCAGAATAACCAAATTCATCTACTTGGAAAGTTGAGATCATTTCCCGAAAAACTTGAGGAAGTCTAAAGTGTGACTTAAGAAATATAAGCCCTTGATCTAAGTCCTGCTTTTTATTTAAAGGATAGGAAAAAAGTGTTTCAATTCTATACTTATACTCTGAGAATATCTTCCATGGCCTTTCCCTTAAGCAATCTGGATTTAGCAAAAAAAATAAATACACAATAAAATATAAAGAAAAAAAACTACTCAATGTAATTAATTTATAAAGATATTTTTGCGAATTCCATGGAACCTCATAAAAAAATAAATACGGCAAAAGACAAGGAACAAAATTATAAAATATTCCTGCATGAACCCCACTTTGAATGATAGCATGTTTCCAAGTAGCAAATGTACAAGCACTAACTATAAGAAAATAGAAAAACTCTTTAAACAATAATTTATTCTCATATGCAAATACCAATCTCACTAAACTAACTAATAATAAACTCATTACCATTAATAAGGCAAAAGCAAATTCGAAAGATGGTGATGGACTTGCAAGCGCCTCTTGATATGCCAATGCAAAGCTTAAGCTTGATAAATAAAATTGTGGCAATGAGTTAAGATTTTGACCTGCCATTACCCATAAACCACATAAAGCACCTAAAAACGTGCCTAATAAAGGCACTATATACAGTTTTTTATTATTAATTAAATAATAAATACTTACCGTTAGGATTATAAATAAGATGAGATAAGAATTATTAGTTTTCTGAAGTGAAAAATAAGCATATAAACACGCTGTTAAAATTTCCATAAAAATAAAATTTCTATTTTTATGGACAGAATATGTTATCAGAAAAATACCTGAAAATAACAATATCAATTTCGGAATAATTTCAAATGATAGTAAGGGAAAATTATTTTGAAATGGAAAATAAGTAAGTAAGATTAAGGAAATAAATTTATTCCATTTTCCATCAATTTTAATGATTAACGCTGAAACAAAAAATGAAAAAAACAAACAAACTACCGCATAAGCCATTATTTTTTCATAAAAAGCATATCCTGAATAAATAATGGGGGTATAAAGATAGGCATAAGGTCCAGAATTATCAATATGTTCAGAAAATTGAATATGATTTCTCGTAAAATATTCAAATGCTTGAATAGTGCCCCACAGTTGACCCGCACCACTTTTTTGAACCAAACAAGCGGGGCTTATTAAAATAAAAGTTATTAACATTATAAATAAAAAAATCTTGTGCGTTCTTTCAATTTTAATACTATTCATATATACCGAACTATACCATTTCAGATTCAGCAGTTTTCCTACTATAGCTTATTGTAGCTGCTTTATTTAAAACCTGATAAAAACGCTCTATTTCTGAAGCAAGATTGCGCGGGTGGTTACCCACAAAAAAACCTTCATCATGGGCAATATTTGCGTTTATTATTTCTCCTACACATTCATGATTACAATATTTAATGACATCATGCCGTAAAAAATTACCGCCCGTAATAATGCGATATTGAATATCTGCATCTTTAAGAGCTTGCATAATCTTTTTTCTATTTAATTTATATTTTGGATTGAGAATAACCGTAAAAGCAAACCAAGAGCTTTTACCGTTTTCTGATTGAATAATAAAGCGGTCATCATTTTTGAATAAGGATTGAAATAAAGCTGCATTTTCCCGGCGTACTTCTACAAAATGGTCTAATTTCTTTAGTTGTTCAATCCCAATTGCACCTGAAAGTTCTATTGGCCTAACATTATAACCAGGCAAAATAAAGCGATACGCTTCATAAAAATCATCATTGGAGGCTTGGAAAATTTTTGTATCCTTAGGTAAATCGCGGGTCCAGCCATGCGCCCGCATAGATCGAGCGATATGATAAATTTCTTCATTATCAGTTAATATCACACCGCCTTCCATAGTTGAAATATGGTGGGAGAAAAAAGAACTAAATGTATTAATATCACCAAACGTTCCACACTGTTTACCATTTAAAGTGGCGCCCATGGATTCACAATTATCTTCAAAAAGATATAAATGATGGGTATCACAGAATTTGCGTAAAACATCTAACTGTGCTGGATTACCTAAGATACTGACGGCGGTTACTACCCGAGTTTTTGGTGTAAGCGCACGCTCTAATTGGTTTACATCAATATTTAAGGTATTTAAATCGACATCGACAAATTTAAGCTTTAACCCATATTGCATAAGAGGATAATAAGTGGTGGACCATGAAATCGCTGGCACAATCACTTCATCACCTGGTTTTAGGGGTCTATCTTTTTTATAAAATAAAGCAGCAATAGCAATTAAGTTCGCAGAAGAACCAGAATTTACCATGAGAGCATAGCGACCACCAAACTTTTTAGCAAAATCTTCTTCAAATTGTTTAACATGTTTACCCATTGTAAACATGCCTGATTGGATCACACGCTGCATGGCATCTATTTCTTCTTGTCCCCATGTACTACTGGCTAACTCGTACGTCATAATTTACTTCCTTATCTGAATTAAAAAGTTCTAACATTGCATGCTTCATCGTTTGAACATTAGGATAATATAATTGCTCTAAATCAAAACCAGCTGGTGAAGGACAATCTGGTAAGCCGACTCGTTTGATAGGCGCTTTCAGACAAGAAAAAGCTTTTTCAGCTACTAAGCAGCCAATTTCAGCACAGATACCACCCATTACCCAGCCGGTATCCACCACCATTAATTTGCCCGTTTTTGCCACCGATTCAATGATAATTTGCTCGTCTAAAGGTTTAATTGTCCGAAGGTCTATCACTTCAGCAAAAATTTCCTGTTCTTTTTCCAGTTCATTTGCAGCAGTGATAGCAAGGTCAATCGCTTGAGACGTTCCTACAATAGTTAAATCTTTACCATGGCGACGATAAACACCTTGACCAAAGGGGATAGCATAAGGCTCGATAGGTACAACACTCGTACGTTTCATCAACCAGCGGTGTTCGATTATAATGACGGGATTATTATCATTGATAGCGGTAATCATTAAACCTTTTGCATCATAAGGCGTACTCGGCATTACAATTTTTAAGCCCGGTACGCTTAACAATAAACCTTGAATAGCTTGAGAATGCTGCGGCCCAGATCCCCATCCCCTACCAATAGCAGACCATACCACCATGGGCACGGTATGCTGGCCATTGTCCATATAGTGAATTTTGCTGGCATGGTTAACTAATTGATTAAAGGTAAGTAATAAGAAATCAGGTCGATTATGAAAATAGACGGGACGCATCCCTGTCATAGCAGCACCAACGCAAATACCCGTCATCCCTTCTTCGGAAACAGGGGTGTCAAACACACGACTTGCGCCATATATTTCTTTGAAGCCTTTAGTGACACCAAACATACCACCTGGATCATCTACCCCTTGGCCTAGCAAAAAGACATTTTGGTCTTCATCCATTTTATACGCTAGTGCTTCACGTATAGCGTCCACGTAGGTAATAACGCGGCCTTTTATTTTATCCTCTCCTGTTCCTGCTCGTGCATTTTGCACCACTAATTTTTCATCCCATAACATATCCCTCTCTCCTTCTACTGACTATAAACGTAGCGCATTAAGTGTTCTTCACTTGGACGTGGGCTATTCATTGCAAATTCAAATGCCTGGTTAATTTCGTGGCTGATTTGCTGCTGGTAGCCCTCAAAAATACAGGCATCAACTGCAAAATCTTCCAGTAGTACCTGCTTCAACATTCCAACTGGATCAAATTTTTTCCATTCGTTTAATTCTTCACGAGTACGATAACCGGTGATAGCATTTTCATCAGCGTCTTCATGCGAACCATGGTGTCCATACCAGCGATATGTTGTCGCTTCAATAAATACGGGGCCTTTATTTTCTTTCACATGCTGCAATGCGCGTAGAGAAGCTTCATAAACAGCTAAGACATTATTTCCGTCAATAAATTCTGTTTTAAGCCCGAAACCTTCCGCTTTTTTATGAATAGGAACATGCGCTGGTTGACGATAATGGAGCGGAGAACAAACAGAATAAAAGTTATTTTCACAAAAATAAATAATGGGTAAATTCTTGAGAACGGCGAAATTGATACTTTCCCATGCAACCCCTTCTTCAACACTAGCATCACCCAGATAGACAACAGTCACATTATCTTTCTGTTGCATTTGTGATGATAAAGCAAAGCCGGTTGCAATGGGGATAGCACCTCCTACGATAGCAGAGGAGCCTGCCATTCCTACTTTTTTATCCATTAAATGCATGGAGCCACCACGGGAGCCAGTACAACCATCTAATCGACAATGAAATTCTGCAAACATAGAATTAATATCACCACCTTTTGCAAGATAAACACCATGCGTACGATGGCTGCAATATACTAAGTCAGTGTCTTTTAATACAGCACAACTACCGACCACTGCTGCTTCTTGGCCAATTACTAAGTGAATTGGTGTTTTCATTTCATCTTTGTGATAATTACCAGCGACAGCTTCTTCGATGAGCCGAATACGGTACATTTTGTAAAATAAATTTAACAAAAATTCTTTCGAATAACGGGTAGCTAATTCTCGCAGAGCAGCGACATTGCCTCCTTGATAGTTATATCTAATCATATTCATTTCCTTAAGCCAGTGTTTCACAATACCATTCATATGTATGTTGTATTCCTTGATGAATATCAACTGTGGGTTTCCATCCCAATTCATTCATTTTTCGACTGTTTAACAACTTTCGCGGTGCACCATCCGGTTTGCTGGTATCCCATTTTATTTCTCCTTGATATCCCACAATTTTAGCCACTATTTCTGCTATCTCTTTAATCGACCAATCACACCCTACCCCTACGTTTAAAACACTTTCTTCGCTGTTATTATTAGTTAATATATGCATAATGGCTGAGGCAACATCAGCTGAATAAACAAATTCTCTTCTTGGATTCCCGGTACCCCACAAAGTAAGAGAAGCGGAATGACTTATTTTAGCGTGGTGCATTTTTGCTATCAGGGATGAGATAACATGCCCTGTTTTCGGATCAAAATCATCGTGGGGACCATATGTACTATTTGGAATAAGTGCAATATAACGGCCTTGATTGTATTGCTGATTATAAGCCCGACACATTTGTACGCCGGCTAATTTTGATAACGCATAACTCATGCTGGTGGGTTCAGGTATGCCCGTCAATAACATTTCTTCATGCATAGGTTGAGTGCATTCGCGCGGATACATACAAGAAGAACCCAAAAATACTAATTTATCTACACCTACTTGCTGCGCTGCCTGGAATACATTTAATTGAATAGTAAGGTTACGGTTAATAAAATCGGCGGGATAAGTTTTGTTGTAGTGAATGCCACCTACCACACCTGCTGCAAGAATCACTACTTCCGGTTTGTGCTTCTTAAAATAATGGTCAACGATTTCTTTATCTAATAAATCCACCTCTTGCCGAGATGGAGTAAGTAGATTGGTATAATGATACGCTTGAAAATAACGTAAACAAGCTGAGCCAATAAGGCCAGTTGACCCTACAATAAGAATACGCGATGTCAAATCCATTATTTTAAACCTTCAAGCCACTTCTGCTTTCTTATCTACTTCATCAATTAACTTACGGCGTAATTTAATCTTTGTCATATCCAAAATATGATCATGCACCGCTTGGCCAAATTTACGTTTTACTAATGCTAGATAGTTAGGATTTGTAAAATAACGATGGAAGGCTTCATCCCTATATCGCAAGATTTCTACAGCTGGCAATGCTTCTGAACGTAAAGGTTTGGTTTCATAGGCATGTTGAGAATAACCTATCCAAGAATCAGGTAGCTCCCACCCTTTTTCAACAGCCATGGTATAAAGCTTTGAGCCTGGATAAGCCATTGCACAATAAAAATTAGCAAATTCGCAATTAGCATCGATAGCCAATTGCAATGTTTCACCCATAGACTCATAAGTATCATCAGGTAATCCAAAAATATAATTACCAATGACATGAATACCTGCATCTTGAATTTTCTTTACTACTTGAAGAATTTGCTCAGTCCCGAAACGGCCTTTCTCTACACCATCACGGACATGTTTACTACCCGATTCAATGCCTAAAGCCAACCATCGGAAGCCTGCCTTTCTTAATTTCTCTAAAAATTCATCTTTAACAGTATCTACCCGTGCATAAGCCCAGATATTTAAATCATAACCCCGTTCAATAATGCGGTCGCAAATACCCATAACATGGTCTTTTTTGAGAACAAACATTTCATCTACAAACTTAATATTCTTGACATTATAACGGTTGACTAGCAGATCAATTTCATTGATGACGGAATCGGGAGACCATAAGCGATAAGAAGATTTACCAAATGGTGCATTGATACAACAGAAAGTACATTTATAAGGACACCCTAAACTGGTGTGCATAGAAACATAAGGCTGCCGCTCATGAATATGGTCAAAGCAATGCCAATTATGAGCACGATATTTCTCCATAGGTAACAAATCCCATGCGCCACCTGGCATTTCAGCGTCTAAATCATCTAATAAGGGACTAGAAGGCGTTGAAAAAGCCATCCCGCCGCGTTTATACCACAAGCTAGGGACAGCATTAAAATTATCAGAACCTGCTTTAAGTAGCTGGGCTAACGGCCAAATCGTTTGTGGTCCCTCTTGGCTGCAAACGAAATCTACATCTTCTTCCTTTAATGTTCTAGCAGGGAGTGCAGCAGGATGGGTACCCGTCATCAGAATTCGATAATGAGGATTTAATTGTTTGAGTGCAGTACAAGTTTCGCCCGCAGCGGTCATATTTTGTGTAGAAGCCGAGGGTTGAAATCCGTATACCACCATGACAATGAGCGTCGGATTGTAATTTTCATAAATAAATTTAGCCACCATTTCTGGGCTCATATTCAGCGCTGGTGCATCGACAATGCCAACCGTACCACCTTTTAAGCGAATATAAGTAGCAAAAACAGCTGCAAGAGAGGGAGGCTCTATGGCAGAGAACTGATGACTCAATTCTTGATAAACAGAAGATGGAGACCCGGGATTAACTAATAATACATCAACATCCTGTATACTCATTTCATTTATTCCTCAAACGTTTCTACGATAAATAGTAAAGGGATATAACAGTAACGAATAGTCCCTTAATTTATAGGTTCTTTATACTACCAAAAGAGATAAGCGAATACAATAAAGCTAAGACTCTCCTAAATGAAAAAATTTTATTACTAATGTAATTGACTTTATTATTCGTCTGGTTAAAAATTCAGAGGTTTATTTTCTAGGGAAGAACAGGATGAATTTCATCAAGGAAGAAATGCATAAAACCCAAGCCATTATTCTTCGCATGTTAGATGATCTCCAACTCCAAAACGAGGTCCAAAAAATTGCAGAAAGATGTATTCAAGCACTGCAACTAGGCAATAAAATTCTTTTTGCTGGAAATGGTGGAAGCGCAGCCGATTCACAACACTTGGCTGCTGAACTGGTTAGTCGCCTTCGATATAATCGTCCTGGCTTAGCAGCAATTGCATTAACCACAGATACGTCCGCATTAACAGCCATTGGTAATGATTATTCCTTTCAGGATTTGTTTGCTCGGCAAATAGAGGCCATAGGACGACCAGGAGATGTCTTGATTGCAATTTCGACCTCCGGAAAATCACCTAATATTTTAAAGGCGTTGGAAACAGCACGGGCGAGAAAAATGTCTACTATTGGATTTACTGGGAAATTCTCTTCCTTCTTTTCAGAGCGATGCGATTTAATTTTAAATATTCCTTCCATGGAAACTCCTAAAATTCAGGAATGCCATATTATGATGGGGCATATTATTTGCGCTTTGATTGAAGAAGAGATATTTGGATCTCAATACAATCCCGACAAAATAACAGCGGTAAGCGGGATAGAGATATAATTAGCAAGCAAAATAGTACATAATGGAAAAGGATATGATAATGGATGAGAAATATAAGATTTTAGTAACAGGCGGTGCAGGATACATTGGTTCAACGTTAGTTCCCGAATTATTGAACTTAGGTCATCATGTTACGGTATTAGATAATTTTATGTACAAACAAAATAGCTTAGCACATGTTTGTCATCATAAAAATTTTAATATTGTGAAAGGAGATATTCGTCTTAAAGATACCATGCAATCTTTAATGAAAGATGCCGATATCATTATCCCCCTGGCTGCTTTAGTAGGCGCTCCTTTGTGTAAACAAGATCCTATGACCGCCACCTCGGTTAATCATGATGCTATTTTAATGATGCTCAAATTGGCGAGTAAAGAACAGAAAATCTATATGCCAACAACAAATAGCGCCTATGGTTCAGGAGATAAAAATAATTTCTGTACAGAAGAATCGCCTCTCAATCCCATTTCACAATACGCAGAAGAGAAGGTGAAAGTAGAAAAAGCATTAATGGAACATCCTAATGCAGTCAGTTTACGATTGGCTACAGTTTTTGGTATGTCCCCACGCATGCGTACGGATTTATTAGTCAATGATTTCACTTATCGGGCTTTGCATGATAAATATGTATTAATATTTGAAGGTCATTTCAAGAGAAACTATGTTCATGTCCGTGATATTGCACGTGCCTTCATTCATCTCATTAATCATCATGATAGAATGAAAGGCCAAATTTATAATGTGGGCCTTTCCGACGCCAATTTATCTAAAAAAGAGCTTTGTGAAAAAATCAAAAAATTCATCCCTGATTTTAGTTATGTAGAAGCAGCAGTAGGGAAAGATCCTGATCAGCGGAATTACATTGTTAATAATGAAAAAATAGAAAAAACGGGTTTTAAACCTCTTTTTTCCATTGAACATGGTATTCAGGAGTTATTAAAAGGTTATACCATGATAAAAAATAATATGTATGGTAATGTGTGATTTGAATAAAACTGCTTAATTTAGGGAGTAATTAAGGGATGATTATTAGCCAAACGCCTTTTAGGATTTCTTTTTTTGGTGGCGGAACGGACTATCATACATGGTATCAAAAATATGGTGCTGCCGTTTTATCAGCCACGATTAATTATTATTGTACTATCGAAGGCCGTATTTTACCTCCCTTCTTTAGTCATAAATCACGTATTGTTTATTCCAAAATTGAAGAAGTTAGTGATCATAAAGATATTCAGCATCCTGCGGTGAGAGCGGTATTAGATTATCTACAAATTAATCATGGTATTGAAATCAATCATCAGGGGGATTTACCTGCTCGATCAGGGCTAGGCTCAAGTTCGGCCTTTACTGTAGGATTATTAAATACGCTTTATGCTTTAAGAGGAATGATATCGAGTAAACGAGAACTAGCCTGTGAAGCCATTCATATCGAACGGGATATTTTAAAAGAAAATATTGGGGTTCAGGATCAAATTGCGACGGCTTATGGTGGTTTAAACAAAATTATCATTCAACCTGATGGTGATTTTGAAGTTACTCCTGTGGTTTTATCTCCTACCCGTCTTCAGGAATTACGTGATCATCTATTACTATTTTTTACTGGCGTGTCACGTATAGCATCCACGATCGCGGGTGAAAAAATTAAATCTATTCCGCAGAAAACCCAGGAATTGCACCAAATGCGAGAGATGGTGGATATTGCTGAGAGAATTCTTTATTCAGGCACGGACATCGTGAAGTTTGGTGAACTATTACACGAAACCTGGATGCTGAAACGGCAAATTAGTGATAAAGTTTCTCCCGCTTTTATCGACGAAATTTATACAAAAGCCCGTGCTGCAGGGGCAATCGGCGGAAAAATACTGGGAGCAGGCGGTGGCGGTTTTATGTTGTTTTTTGTGAAGCCGGAAGATAAACCCAAAGTGTGTGAAGCCCTACGACACTTACTATTAGTGCCTTTTAATTTTGAATCAAGTGGTTCACGCATTATTTTTTATGATCATCAACAATACAGTCAAATGGCAATGACTCGTCGTGATTATTTTCATTTATTGGATAAGCATATAGAAGAATTACAACCATTCAATCGTCAACGTCTAAACCGATTGTTAGCGGTAGAGAATTAAAAAGGATTCAATCAATATGGCTGTGGAAATCCCTGTTCACTTCAAAGAAATTAATCTGCTTTCTGTTGTGTTTTCATTTCGCAATGAAGCTGATAGCTTGCCAGAGTTAATACGCCGCGTAAGAAACGTGCTTAACTCTGAAATTAAGCAGCACCATATTCATTCATATGAACTCATCTTTGTAGATGATTCTTCAACAGATAACTCTTGGGATATTATTCAATCAGCAGCGCTTGATCATAATGATATTAAAATTATTCGCACCTCAAGACGGTTTGGGCCTTCACCCTCACCTTGTGTATTGGCTGGAATGGAACATGCTAGCGGTGATGTGCTTGTTTATATGGATGCGGATTTGCAAGACCCCCCAGAACTGATACCTGAATTAATACAGGCTTGGCGTTCTGATCCGGAAGTAGAGGTTGTTCATACCGTACGGCGATCCCGTAAAGGTGAATCTAAACTAAAACTCATGATTACCAAACTGGGGTATCAAATCTTGCATAAAGTTACTCATTTCAAATTACCTAAGGAAGCGGGTGACTTTAAGCTACTTTCACGCCGAGTCGTTAATCATTTAATACAATTACGTGAAAAAAAACCTTTTTTACGTGGATTAGTTTGTTGGGTGGGTTTCAAGTCTGCATTTGTAACCTATGATCGCGATGCCCGGTTCACGGGAGACACCAAATTTCCTGTTCTCAGTCTCAATGTGATCAACAATTTTCTTGAGTCAGCCTTAATTTCTTTCTCGTCAACCCCTTTACGGCTATCTATGTTATTGGGTTTCCTCACCATCATGGTTGGTATGGGGTTACTCTTGTATGTGATTTTTGCCAAAATCCAGGGCACCGCCATCCCAGGATGGGCAGGTATCATGATTACCGTCATCTTTCTTAATAGCATACAGCTGCTTTGTATAGGGATCATGGGACTTTATGTGAGCTCTATTTTTGAAGAAACTAAAAATCGGCCTAATTATATTATCGAAAAGAAATTTGGCTTTTCAGATCAGATCACAATACACTGTAAACAGGAGAAACCATCAGCCATCGCCGTAAGATTCGACGCATAGGGATTTCAATGAGGTTATAGGAAATAAATGCTATCCCAAATATGCAAGCAAATGTTAACAATGTGCGTGGCAACTCCCCTAGAGTTAGGATCCATGAATAAGTATGAGGAGCATTATAAGAAAAAGCTGCAGCTATCGGTAAATGAAGAAGGTATAGTGAGTAACTCATTTCACCCCCTAAAATAAGTATTGGATTACAAGCCAAACGGGTGATGATATTGTTATAGCGAACGCAACAAAACATGATGATTGCCATAGTCGGGGCAAATCCAAAACATCGGTGCAACTCTTCCATCCATAAAAGCTTAACCGGTGGGTGAAATATCAAATAATGTAAGACTGGGATACTGGTTATCGCTAAAAATAGAATAAAAAAGCCAAAGCCTTCTTCTTTTTTAGAAGGAAGCCGTTCAGATAACTGCATATAAATAGCAGCAGTAAGACAGCCTATTAAAAACTCACTTATCCGAAAATAAGGGGAAAAATAAACTAACCAACGGAAAAAAGAATCTTGGGGTTTAGTCATATCGATACCAGACCCCAATCTATTCATTGCAAATTGATCGAGGGAGAGTTGTAAAAAATAAGCTTTCGCAATTAAAATAGGCATGCAGATAAGAATTATTAAAAATATAATGATTTTCGTACGGATTTTACTCATTTTTAATAAGGTAAATGAAATTAACGGATAAACAAGATAAAAAAACCATTCTGTGCTAATAGACCAAAAAACAGATGGTATATCGCCAAATTGATATATTAAAGTATGAGACCCTATGGTAATGTAAAACCACGATTCCGTAAGAGTTAGGTAATATGGAATCGTTTGATCAAAAGTAGCCGGTAGAGTGGCCTTGTTTATATCACTTAGAAGAAAAAAGCATAAACAGATAAAAAAAAGCGGATAAAGACGCGCAAAGCGAGAAATAACAAAATTATACATACCTAACTTAGGATTCTCTTTTAATGTTGCAGAATAATTGTAATGAATAACAAAGCCACTCAAAACAAAGAATAATGTCATCCCTTCGCCAGCAAGCTGAGGAAATAGAAGACTTGAGTGGGGAATCACATAAGGAATAACATGAGCGAGACAAATCAGAAATGCAGCGAAAAACCTTAATCCAGTCAGAGATGGGAGTGAACGCTTACCATTTTCTACCATATCCTCTTCCCTGATAATGAAAACTTTTATTTAAAATACCGTGAGCTGCTATATTTTACAAGTCTAAAATACCCAAATAAGGTTGCAATTTATTATTTATTTATTTAAAATTCAAACAGATAAATGAAAGCAGCAAATACCCCGCTTATTCATGGACGTATGGTATGAATTCTTATTCATTAAATAATTTTAAGAAACAAATTATTTTATCTTTTATATTAATAATTATTTCTTGGTGCACTTATACTGCTATTGGCTTAAAAATACATCACTTTGAACTAGAAAGTAACAACATAATGGGGCAAGAACGCGATTCTATTGCTGCTGCTATTTCTTACTCTTTATATCATTCCCATTTTGGGGGTCTTTATAGTGAAGTTTCTAAAGCTTTGGAGACAAATACTTCCTTAATCCAAACCATGAAAACACTTCCTGATAACATTAAACCCCAATCATTCTCAGCTATTACCGATAGCACCTCTGATACACTTTTATTAATCTATCTTTACAGCTTAGGGATGAAATTATTTGGCATTAATGCGAATGCTATGTTTTTAATATTTTCTCTTTTTTTATTAGTATCCCATTTAACTTATGTGTTACGTTTTAACGATTATAGAGCTATTTTTGCACCCATTTCCCTACTCTCATTAAATTTATTATACTTTACCCCTTTTGTTACTAATTTTTATATTGCCAATCAAGTATTTATCCCCGGATTTAGATACATTACTGTCTTAGCAATCCTCCCCACTTTGCATATTTTACTGGAAATATGTGATTCAAAACGTCCATTAAATTTACTATCTCATGGTTGTCTTATCATTCAGGCAACCATCATTGGTTTATGTAGTTTTGAAAAATCTGGTATTTATACTTTTTTATCTATTTTTTTATTTAGTGTTACTTCTCTACTTTACTTAAAAAACCATACGAAATTATTGCAAATAGTCATTCAAAAGCTCTTGTTTATCTCCGCTATCTTGATAGTATTTTATGGTATGTTCTACCTCACCACCCCTTCTGCGTATCGAAACTCTCATCAAGTAGGTGATATAGCTTTTTGGCACCGGATTTGGATTAGTTTTGGGGTGAATCCTAACTGGCCATTTAAAGAAATTGAGAAACAATATGGCGATTGTGCCAACGCGGGGGAACCGGGACGTAAAGGATTACACCATGGGATTGTAGATTGGAATGCAAGATGTGTTTGGTATAAGTATATAGAAAAACATCCCAATATTAATCCTTATATGAGAGCTAATATTAACTTATATGAATCGACTATAAGAACAGCTGTATTAAAATTACTATTTCAATCACCAAAAAATGTATTTTTAACACTTTTCTATTATAAACCCCGATTTGTTTTTTATTCTGCTCAATATGATTTAAACTATACTATTCCCATTCCTGATCATAAATTCCAACTTCTTCTACCACTTACTATTTCTATTTTTATATTGGTTTTATCCTGCTTCTTTTACTTAGATATACGCACTAATTTATATTCTTTATGCGATACTTATGCCTGGATTCTCCTTTCCATATTAGCTATGTATATTGTGGCATTTGGCTCAACTTCCACCATCTTGGAACTTATATTTAGTATTCAAACGCTCATATTATTAAGTCTTGTCATGGTATTTAATTTTATAAAAAATATGAGGATAAAAGGATGATAAAAGATCGAGCATCCCATACAGAAAAAGTATTACGCGAAGAAATTATTTTTTCGGCAAAGCGTCTACATAAACGAAATATGTTAGCTGCTGCGGATGGAAATATTAGTTATCGTTTAACTAACGATCGAATCCTCATTACCCCCGCTGGGGTCGCTAAAAGTTTAATTCACCCCGAAGATATCGCTGTTATTACCATTGATAATCAAATTATCAGTGGCCACCCCTCTAGCGAACGGCTCATGCATTTAGCAGTGTATCAACACTGTCCACAAGCTCAATGCGTGGTGCATGCCCATCCACCCACTGCTATTGCATGGAGCATTGCACGTCCTCATTTGACAGAATTACCTTCTCGGTCTCTTTCGGAATTAATCATATCTGTTGGACGTATTCCTATCGTTCCGTACGCCCGTCCGGGTACTCAATCAATGGGTGATGTGCTTTTACCTTACCTACCAGTTAATCGATTAATGATTCTGGCACGGCACGGTGGACTTGCGTGGGGTGAGTCGCTTGGTGAAGCAGTTAATGGCCTGGAGCGATTAGAGCATACAGCAGAAATCTTGTTTCGGGCAGAGCAATTGGGCGGGATCAGTGATTTACCCAACGATGAAATACATTATTTGCAACAGTTACGAAAAAAACTAGGGGATCGTATTTTATGAAATCGCTTATCTCAAAAGCATTGAAGTTTGAAAACAACGCCCTGTATGTTCTGAATCAGCAAAAATTACCTACGGAGATTGAATGGATTCATTGTCACTCTCCTATGCAAATGGTCGAAATTATTCAATCACTGAAAGTCCGGGGTGCTCCCTTGATTGGGATTGCTGCCGCTTTGGCCTTGGCTGACTTTGTTGAAAAAAAGAAGCCTACCAGAGAAGAAATTATTACCATAGCAAACTTACTCATTAATGCAAGACCAACAGCTGTTAATTTAAGTTATTGCATTGAACAGCAATTACAGGCTTATCATGCCAGCAATGATATGCAAGCCATTGTGCACACAGCAGAACAGTTATTTGAAGAAGATGCCAAACTAACTTACGCAATGGCAGAACATGGTGCAAAACTCATTCAAGATGGCGAAACGATATTGACTCACTGTAATACAGGAGCATTGGTCACAACTGGAATTGGGACAGCGTTAGGGGTAATTATATTTGCGCATCAACAAGGAAAAAATATTCATGTATATGTAGATGAAACACGCCCATTATTACAAGGTGCGCGCCTCACTGCATGGGAATTAGAACAAGCGGGTATTCCCTACACCTTGATTTGTGACAATATGGCTGCTTACTCAATGAAAATGGGGAGAATTGATCGAGTCATGACAGGGGCTGATCGTATCGCAATTAATGGAGATGTGGCCAATAAAATTGGCACCTACGGTTTAGCAGTGCATGCTCATTATCATAACATCCCTTTTCACATTGTAGCTCCAGAAACAACGATTGATTGGCAATGTCAAAATGGGGAATCCATTCGCATTGAAGAACGTGCTCATCAGGAAGTACGTGGTGCGATAGGGGCATTCGGTCAGGTCACTTGGAGTCCTGAGCAAAGTCATGTCTACAATCCGGCTTTTGATGTGACGCCAGCAGGATTAATTACGAGCTATATTCTTAGCAGAGGCATAGTAAAATCAATTGATAAAACCTTATTAGCAGTAGCTTAACAGATATACCATGGGACAAATCATATAATGGAAAAAATTAATTATGAAGAATAAGAAATTTTGGTTATGTATTAAAATATTATGTACAGCTATCATTCTTTTTATTCTTATTCATTCCTCCCAATTAAACATTAATTTATTCTATACATTCTTTAATAATCCCATTTTAACCTTTATTACCATTTTATTTTGCTATCTCCCCACCTTCTTAAATACTTGGCGCTGGTATCGGTTAAATTACATACAAAAAATCAAGCTTCCTTTTTTACATACGATCACTCCCACTTATTTAGGATTCGCATTTAATAACGTTTTACCTGGAAGTGTGGGTGGTGATTTTTATCGACTTTATTATCTGCTTAAAAAATTTCCGGAACAAAAGAATGGCGCTATTTTATCCATTTTTTTCGATCGCATCCTCGGACTAATGGGTATGATGCTGATTATTTGTATTTTTACACCTTATTATATAAATCTGATTCATCATAATAAAACCTTGATGTATATATTCTCCATTTGCGCAGCATGTAGTGCAGGTGGCTTAATAGCTTTTATTACACTTTTATTTATTTTGGAAAAAATAAATATTACTTCCTGGCTCAAAAATAAACCTTATTATCCTTCTTGGTCAACTAAACTCATCTCATTTTTAAATGCTATCTACATCTATCGAAATTCAAAACTAATTATTTTGGAAAATATATTCATTTCCATGACTTCTCAAATTTGGATGCTCATCATTATTTTATTGATTACTAAATTAATGAATTTTCCTTTCCTATCTCCTCTTGATTACTTAATTGCATTAATCATAGGCCAGATTGCTAACTTAATTCCATTCACACCAGGAGGTATTGGTATAGGTGAAGCAGCATTTGCAAACGTCATGCTCGCATTGAATCCCGGTACATCAAGCGCTTATGCAACGGTTTTCTTAGCTTGGCGCTTATTAATGACTATTATGTATTTACCAGGAGTTTTAATGGGTATTTATAAATTTAATCGCAATCATTTAGCATTCTCACACCCAGGAAGTCATTCTTCGGAATAAAATACCCAAGAATACATGGATAACGGAGCGTAGATTTTTCCATGTTAGCGCATTGCCACGGCCACCTCGGCGCTCGATAGTAATGCAAGCAACTTCTTTATAACTAAATCCCTGCTCAATTATCATGCATAATAAAGCCGCCTGAAAGCCGAAACCTCTAGTATTAGGATGCCAACGCATAATGTTATGACGTAAATGCATATGCAATCCATTGTAGTAACGGATTTTATTTCCACTAACCAAATTGATCATTTTGGTAAACAGCTTAGAAATAAATTGCCTATGTGCACTTTTACCTTCAAAAGAAAGATAATGCGGAACAATCACATCCGCTTCACCCATCATCTTAACCACTTTAAGCAATGTTTCTTTAGGCTCAGAATTATCACCACAAATTAGCCGAAAATATTTTCCATGTCCTAAAAAAGCTGCATCAATATAATTTTGAGCAAGTCCTTTATTTTTAGAATTGATACGAAGAATAATATTAATCTCAGGATGCTCATTAATATAATTGCTCACTAATTCAACAGATTTATCTTTAGAATCATCATCAATCACGATAACTTCATAGGTTTTGTTGATTTCTTTCATTGCATCCACCACCGTGTTTAAGGTATCGATGATAAATGCTGCCTCGTTATAACAAGAGACAAATACAGTAAGATCTAATAGGTTACCTTCATAAGGCAAAGTGATGGCCGCATCACTGCAATATTTCTGTGCAGCAGAGCTCAGCTTGATGGAAGCAGCCCAATAGGTATATTGATTAGCCATCCTGTTACCTCTTACATTTAATTTTATTCTGTACCAACCGCACTCAATTCTTCTTCCAAGTTTAAAGCAAAATGCTTATCTATTACTGCCTTAACGGTTTCTAACATTTTATCGACACTTAAGCCATAATAATCTAATAATTGATTCTGACTACCATATTTATCCGCAAATCTATCTGGAATACCAAATCGCTTAATTAAAGGGGCTTTTGTTCCCAATATATCCGTTAAAAAATCAGTCACTGCACTGCCTAAACCACCAATAAGCGTATTTTCTTCTGCAGTGACAACCAATTGGGCATCCTTAGCATGGGTGAGAATCGCTACTTCATCCAGAGGTTTTACCGTATGGCAATGTAGAACAGTCGTACTAACTGATAATGATTCTAAAGCCGTGGCCATTTTTAACATCACCTGCGTCATAATACCCGTTGAAATTAATAACACATTAATATCACTCGTACTCATGCCCTTATGCATAGTAATCGCCTTCCCAATGACAAAATCATGCTGGTCAGTGCTAACAATTTCATCTTCTCCTTTCGCTAACCGGAGATAGATAGGACTAGGCCAATCTAATGTTTCCCACATGAGCCGCCGCATTTCATCTGCATCGCAGACGGATACCACTGTCATATTAGGAATAGCCCGCATAATACTAATATCTTCAATTGCAAGATGAGTAGGCCCAAGCGGGGCATACACTAACCCTCCACCGTTTCCAATTAAGCGGACAGGCAAATTATGCAAACAAAGATCTACTACATTCTGTTCAAAACAGCGCCGCGTGATAAAAGTCGCAATGGTATTGACATAAGGAATATAGCCCTGCATGGCTAAACCTGCTGCCATTCCAATTATATTGGCTTCGGAAACACCTTCCATGTAATAGCGATCGGGAAATTCTGCTTTCATATTCGCTAATAAGCCGGGGCTTAAATCAGAACCAATAAACACCACTCGTTCATCCTGTTTTGCCAATTCATAAATTGTATTAATACATGTTTTGCGCATAATTATCGTCCCAATGATGAATAGAGTTCTTGAAGCGTTTTTTCACTTAAGTTGGATTTATGATGCCAATCAGGGTTATGTTCAGCCACCGGGATTCCTTTCCCTTTGACAGTATGGCAAATAATCGCAGTGGGTTTATCTTGCTCTAATGGCAAGCGATGTAAAAGCTCCCGTAAGGCAGTCACATCATGCCCATTCACTTCCGCGACTGCAAAATTGAAACTTCGCCATTTATCAGCTAAAGGCTCTAAATCTTGAATATCTTTGGTAAACCCAGCGGATTGAATTTTATTATAATCAATCATAGCAATTAAATTTGTTAAGCGATGCTTGCCAATACACATAGCAGCTTCCCAAACTGACCCTTCATTGATTTCGCCATCACCCATAATTACAAATGTTCGATTTGAGCGTTTTTTCATTCGCGATGCAAGTGCCAAACCCAGACCGATGGATAATCCATGGCCTAAGGCCCCTGTCGACGCTTCGCAGCCAGGAATTTTATTGGCATCCGGGTGACCTCCTAAGATAGAATTAAATTTACAAAAAGTATCCAAGTGAGCGAGATCAAAAAAACCCTTATCAGCCAATATCACATATTGAGCAATACATCCATGCCCTTTGCTTAGAATACAAAAATCGCGACCATCCCAAGCAGGACGGATAGGATCAAATTTCAGAATATCATCATATAATACACGTAATATTTCAATTAATGACATAGTCGAACCAATATGCCCTCGATTTCCTCCTTTTAAAGCTCGAATAGCTAACTCTCTTAAGTATTTCGATCGATCATCTAATGGGATGTCGTTAGACTGTTGTATGAATGTTGTCATAAGTAGGTTCTCGTTGTACTTTTTCCAAAAGTTCCTTGGCACGTTGGAGCTGTACCTCACGTGCTTCCATTTGATCTTGATGCGCTCCAGCATATTGTCGGTTGAGCCAGTATACTGGAATAAATTCATTCAGCAAAATTAATACCCATCTTAAACCGAATAAGGGGAAATGATAATTAAAACGTCTACTGAAAAAATTATCCATATGATAAATTTCCGTAATTTTTTGGATAATTTTTATTTTTTGATGAGGTGTAAAAATCATTTTAGGATGCCATAAGATATCAGCTAATAATTTAACTGGATCATCCCAGCCAAAATAATCAAAATCGATAAAAAAAAGTTTTCCCTCTTTATCGCGAATAGCATTATGAAAACCAAAATCAGCAGGAATTAATGAACGTTGGTACCTTGGTAATTCAGCAGCCACATCCATACCATTATGACGATATCCGATTACTGCTCGCTGTTGATGATATTCAAATATCGGTCGAAAACTTTCATGTAAAAAATGCTGTAATCCTTGATGCTGATCAGCAGATAACATTAAACGCTGAAATCTTTGCTCAATTTGATTAATCAAAATTGTTAAAGATAAACACGCTTCTGAAGCGAGTGGTAAATAACCTGCTTCAGAAGTTTGATTTAAAGCAGCAATTGTCTGAATAAATTGCATAGCTTGTTCTATATCCGAATCAGAATAATCTTCAGGAAGGTTACCTTCAATCCACTCCATCAATAACCAATGTTCAGTCTCTGAGTAACTTTTTAATACAGGGACACCAGGAACATGGTGTTGATTCAGAAAGTGATATGTCTTTGATTCAATGGTTAAACGATGACGCTTGGTTGAATCCGGGGGATAAGTCTTTAAAGCCCATCGTTTATTGTCAGCTTCCACACACCATACCCGACTATTACCACCATGTTGTTTTTTCAATACCCGAACTTGTTGGCAATTAAATAATGATTTGAGTTTTTCAACAATTTCAATAGGTTCAAGCTGCGTAATAGGAGAATAAGTCATTTTTTATTGCCGTCCAATTTGTATAATATTTTATCCCCTCATGGTGCCTAGAGTCGTTATTCAGTTCTGGTTGAAATAAGATGCGCTCAATAGTGGTGGGAAATAAAGGCGAAGTTAATACTTCAATTAAATCATCAATAAAGTGTGTACATTGTAAGGATCGAATTCGTGAAATTTTTTCTTCTCGGGTTGATTCAAAAAACACATGATGAATGGGAATATTGGCAAATAAATTATTATTCCTTAACCACTGACTGGCCGCCTCCCGTAAATTAATACGCTTTTCATCATAATGACCATACTCAGATTTATGACTGACAATAAAAACTTCAACCTGTGGATGGGACTGGCAAGTCTCAAGGAAATCATTAAATCCTGAAAACAATTTGGCATGTTGCATAAACTCACCATACACTTTTCCCTGCAATCGCTGCCAAACCTCATCGCCGCTAGGCAAAGTCTGGATAAGCTGGCGTAATTGGTGTTTATTCCCTTGATATTCTTGATCAATAAGCTTCCAGTTTTTGGCGAGATCGCAAAAAACCTCATCATAGCAAACGATTGTATTATCAAAATCAATACCAATACGCATTCGGATTAGACCTTTAGTAGCTTTCTTACATGTAACACAATACGGTGTGGAAAAAACCGACCAATATATATAACTAATTTATTATTTAATAATAGTCGCCATATTAATCTAGGAGTAACATACTGACGCAGCTTACGATGAAATAAAAACAATGGTAAAAAGCGAAAGGAATAAGCAGGTAGCAATGCTGACTCTCTAAATTCTCTCCATAAATCTGGGTAATCTTCCTGCAATCTATTCATCATTGCTATTAATACTTGCTTCTGCTGCCCTAAATGATGCCTTCCTTCACAATAACTTTCTCGTCGCATGTCGACATACGAGAAAACTTGATCAATATAATAAATTCCATATCGTAAAGCGAGTACAAATTGTAATAACCAATCAGCATGCCACCGCAGTGAAGGTTGCAACATTCCAATCTCCAAAACAGCTTGTCGATTAGCAATAATACTGCCCCCATTAAAGCCGATATAATGTTTTTTAATAATTGATCTCACTTCGTTAGAAGAAATGAACATATTCTTTTTAGGAAAAGACAGCATTCTATAAAATGGTGAACTTTTATTATAATAGTAAAAAATAGCATCACCACATATTAATTTGATAGCTGGAAATTTACGAATAGCTTCTTTTGCTAATGTAACAATATTGGGGTGATACCAATCATCTGCTGCACAGAATAATATATAGTCTGCTAGGGATTGCTTTATTCCATCATTTAAAGATTGATTAACGCCTTGATTTTTTTCATGCCTAATAAGCCGTATATTTTTATATTTTCGCATAAAATCATCAATTATATTTAAACTATCATCAGTAGATGCATCATCTATAATGATGATTTCTGTAAAACATTCTGTTTGATCTGCCAAAGATTGAATGGCTCTCGGCAATAGATTTGCCATATTATAATTAGGAAGCACAGCACTAATTCTAATATCCATCATTTTTCTCTTCTTCTTGCTCAAGAACAATAACTACATTCGTACAATATCCGAATTTTATTTTAGTAAATATCGTCATGATATTTACTAAGATAGAAACTATGCTGCCAGGCAACCCTAATAACCCATAACATAAAAATTTCAATTTTTTACTGTATCCAAATAAATAATTTACTATCTTAACGATGTATCGCTTTAGATAAGCTAGATTATTATAGATAGCGAAAGTATTGATAATACGATACCGTAAATTAAAGATAGAACTCATTCTATAAGCACATTCCAGAGGAAAGTTATCCCCAGACTGAATTAAAGGATTCACTTCATTGATAATCAAAATGAATATCTTGCCTCTCGCCTTTAAACAGGTTTCTATTAAAGATAGCCATGATTTAATATTAAGAAGATTTTCTAACGAAACAAGCAGAATACAATTTTGGAATTTTCTGTTTTTTAATTCTTTCATTTTATCGGGATAATTTATAATTTTTTCGAGATGGTAATGAATGGAAATATTAAATTTTTCTTTGAAAAAACGGTAATATGGCATTACTTCTAAATTATAATGAGAATAAAATGCTATCGTATCATCGATTTTTTGTGATGTAATCTGATCCTTAAATATCTTCATTAGCAAATGATATTCTCGCCAACGATAATGCCAAGGAAAAATTTTAGGAGGAACACCTGAAAATCGATAATATAACTTTCTTGGTAATGAAAAAATTTCTGTAGCAGGTGCCACATTAAAAAGATCTTTATCATTATGTATTAACTGTCGCTGCGCATTAAACCCTTCAATCGCGCCACACCAATAGGGATGATTGTAATAAGGTTGCTCTTTATAGTTTTTCAATTTATCGGTTAATTTATTAATAAATAAAGTTGTTTCAGATTCAATTACCGATTTCTCTTCTGGTAAAACATCACGCGTATGAAAATAAATACTGACTTTTGCATTTTCCCGATGTTGTTTTGTTGTCCATTCTGATAAAGCTAGAGCTAATTTTTTTGGATGATAATTTCCATATACTACATTCAATAATTCATGTTTCTTTGGCTGGATTTCCACAACAAGATAATCATCTGAATCATTAATCACCGCTATTTTACCAGAAGGACACATTTCTGGAATAAATGAATAATCAAAAGAAGAACCCACTTGATACGTTTCTACCTCCGGCCTAATGCAGAGCGCATGTAATAAATAAAATCGGCCCACCATAATTTCTGAATTATACCGGTACAGGAAACGATTGGCTTGGTAATTATGTAGCATGCCTTGGTTATAGATGCTTGCTAGCGTGACTGGATGAAGATGCCCAAAGCTATATGCCAATAAATCGCGGGGGTTAATTTTCAATATATGATTATCTTTATCTACTTTATTTAAAAAAAATGCCTTCGTATCTTCTTTCAGAATTTGGAAATTACCTGCACATATTCCACTATAACCAGCCTGAAGATAGCGTATTAAGCCACGTAAAGACCCATCGGCCAGGATATAATCTGCCATCAGAATGAGAAAATAGGTTTTCAACATATGTTTTCCCGTGCTCTTAATAGCTCTATCCAAGGCTAAGGTGAGTGTAGTTGAATAATTCTCAAGCGTAATTAAATCATCAAGAGGAATAAATTCTATTACACAATAAGCACTTAGTTTCTGAACAGCAGGATGATGATTAAATAGGGGGATATCAGTAGTACGGGTTAAGAAAACAAATCGTACCGGATAGTGATTAGCTAAAATAGGGAGATTACCAGGTGCAAGCAAGCTGGGCAACCCTAGGCTTAAAAAATCCTGAATATACCTCTCACCCCATACAGCTAACAGTACACAAATAGAATCATCGTTCGTCATTCAACTATGCCAGTTTAATCAATTAAGCCCGATTTTTTGCATCTGCTTAATATTGTGGTATTTTTCATTAATTAAGGGATTGCTCACCCAACCAGCCTCAAATGCTTTCTTCAGATCGCGAGCAGCATCTTCAATCGTGTGCTTTGGTTCAAAACCTAACTCTTTTTTTATTTTATCGGAAGAAATATGATAGGAACGGTTATCATCTGTCGGAACAACTTCAATCGCAATATCCTCTCCAAATACCCCTTTAACAATATTCGCAATATTAGCAACAGAGTGATTCTGATAACCTGCATTAAATATCTTTCTATCAATTTGCTCACGGCTCGCTTCTAGGCAGCTGAGATAAACATTTACCATGTCTTTAATGTGAATATTGGGACGAAGCTGATTTCCACCAAATACTTTCATTTTTTTATTTTGATGCGCATGAGCAGACAAAATATTGACTGTTAAATCTAACCGCAAACGAGGAGCATAACCACAGACGGTAGCAGGACGTATAGTTACCGTTTCAAATCCTTCTACCGCTTCTTCAGCTAATATTTTTTCACATTCAGCTTTATACTTAGAGTAATCAGTCAATGGATTTAAACTTAATTCTTCAGTCACATTTTGTTCTTCTTTAATACCATACACAGAGGAAGAAGAGGCATAAATAAACCGCTTAACGCCCGCTTCTTTAGCGATTTTTACCATAGGACGAAAAGCATCATAATTAATAGATTTCCCTAACGTTGGGTCTAAGTCAAAAGAAGGATCATTGGATATACATGCTAAATGGATGACAGCATCACAACCAGTCATTGCTTGACGCACAACAGCCGCATTTCGAATATCACCCTGAATTTCAGTTAACCCTGGATGAGTATGATAATCTTTAAAAATCTCTTTATCATAAATGTAAAGATCTAACACTCTGACTTTATATCCTTGTTCCAATAAGGTAGGAACTAGTAAACTTCCTACATAACCTGCGCCGCCTGTTACTAATATTTCTTTAAATTGATTTTTCATACTATTTTCTACCTCTCCATTTTACCATTAAACAGCACAGACCTGTGGTTCAGCTTGATATTGGACTTCAGTAATATAATCCAATATAGAATGAATTAGCCCTAAGTGTGCCACTTCCACAAACCCATAACTCTGAGAAGCTACATAAAAATTTAAATCACCTAACTGGCGTAATGGATTATTAGCCTCAAAACCTGAAAATGTCACGACCTGACAGCCCAATTTCCGTGCGGCAGCAACGGCTTGTAAAATGTTTTTAGATTTACCTGAGCTACTAATGGCGATTAAAACATCTTTGGAATGGCCATGAAATTCAATTTGTTTAGCGAACACATTGTCGTAACCCAAGTCATTACTTAAACAAGTCAATGCGGAAGCATCACTAAAAGCCATCGAGCGAATATGTCCATTTTTTGAATAATCAATAGCAACATGACTCGCAATGCCTGCACTCCCGCCATTGCCAATAAACATCACTTTCGCACCTTGATGATGAGCTGATTGTATCCACTGAATATAAGATTGATATCCTTTTTCTATCGAAACAACTTCCTGCGAGAGATTAGTGACAGCAACATTTAATTGTAAGTCACATAATGTATTAAAATAACCCTGTAACCAATTTTGCATAGCTTTTCCCTTTACATCTAATTCATTTAGACTGGTCCTTCCCACGAGTGGGAATCCATTTATCTTTTTATTTCAATAACGCACTAATACCTTTAATAACACTCGCTTTCTCTACTGATTGTTGCCCCACCATTTTTACATTTAATGCGCCCAAGATATTGCCAATAAAACCAACTGCTTCCATATCACCTCCCGCCGCAACCAATGGCGCCGTCACTGCAAGTACAGCATCCCCCGCGCCCATACTATCGACGACTTTATCCGCAAATGCTGGTAATACCATCGGTTCATGGCCACGAGAATAGGCAATAGAGCCGCGACGCCCTTGGGTGACAATCATTTTGGGACAATCTATTCGACTTGCTAACTCCCGCCCTACCACCAGTTCTAAAGGACTATGGCGATCAGAAACAGCAAGACGCGCTTCATCAGAATTAATGCAGATGTAATCTGCTCGAGGGTATTTCGTAATTAAATTAAATCCACGATTAGCACTATTGGCCTGAGCATTAACTGCAAGGAATTTTTTTTGATTTGCCAGTGTTTTTATTACCACAGGCGTTAGCAGCCCATGTCCAAAATCAGTGACGATCACCATATCAGCATCAGCTAATTTTGTATAAATTAAAGAAAGTAAATCACTCTCTACCTCTTGATTAATGGGTGCATCAGAGATATGGCATACTTCAAATAACTTACGTGTTTGTTCTTTTTCAACAAATCGTATCTTTCGTATTGTTCTGCTGTCATTTCGATAAACGGGAGACAATTTTACATTAGGTTTTAATGCGTGTTGTATATCTAATTCAGCTGCATTATCGTTCCCTAATACTGTAATGATTTCTACTTCCTTACAGAAAGCAGCCGTTTGGTTTGCTGCGGCAATAACACCACCAGCAAATACATCACTGTTAAGATGGCGTGTCGCAATAATATTTTCTTTCGCTGATTTACCCATCACCGCAACGTATCGATATTCATCAATAATGGTATCACCAATAAATACCACACGATAATCACGAACACTTTCAACTAGCTCAAATATTTCCGTCATGCTTTTATTTTTTCGTAACTGACGTAAATATTCATTCATCTCGGGCTTATAAATATCAAAATGCTGGTTGGTGAGTTGCGTTGAACTAAACGTAATTTCATTCGTCATCACAAACTTACCACCATGCGATTCAACCGCTTCTACTTCTAAGCGTATTTTCCCTGTTACGTCTTTCCCCGCATCAGCATAATCTTGGCCTTTCGCATAGATGTTTGGCTGAATTTTATGAATCAAAGAAACTGCGTCCAGCTGCGAATTAACAGCCACCCAGCTGACAAACTGTAAGGATGCCAGCATTTCACAGCGTAATTGTTGATTATAAATAGGGCGACCTGGGCCTTTATTAACAAATTCATCTGCAGTTACTGTGACGATTAAAATATCCCCTTCATGGTGGGCCGCTTCCAAATGCCGTAGATGGCCAGGATGTAATAGATCAAAGGTACCATGACATTGAACGACTGTCTTTCCACTAGACTTTAACGCTCGCACAATATTGGCTAGCTGATCAACCGTTACAATTTTATCGCGTATCCTTCGAGGTTGATCCAAAATTTCTGCTACATTTTCTACTGTCATTTACGACATCCCTATACATTTTTTTCGGTAAATTATCACTAAACATTTGCACTTTCAAGGTACTTAAACCAAACCTTCGTTGCATCTGCAATTGTTTCCGGCGTCCACACAGGTGCAGTTTGCCAATAATGCTTATTTTCCAGCATAATTTTCACACCTTCTTCAATCGACACTTTTGCTTGCCATTTCAAAACAGATTGAATTTTGCTGACATCAGCCCAAGTCATATCAGGTTCGCCTGGTCGCTTCGGGATATGAACCGTTTTTTTAGCGCCTAGTAATTCTACTAATCGATTAACACTGACTGGCTTTTGCCCGCTGCCAATATTAAACACTTCACCGCTCACTGAACTATTCGCCGCCGCTAGAATAGCCGCAACAACATCGCTGACATAGACAAAATCGCGCACCTGATTTCCATCGCCGACAATCGTTAATGGTTTATCTGCCAATAACTGCGCCAAGAATACGCCAAATACCGCACCATATGTCCCTGAGGTACGCGCGCGTGGCCCGTAAACATTAAAGCAACGCACAGAAACAACCGGCATTTTATATACTTTATGCCAATGTAATACCATTTCTTCACCCACATATTTGGTTAATGCATAAGGATATTGCGGAGAAATTTTGGCAGTTTCAGGTGTTGGAAAAATATCAGGAAATCCATAGCAGCTTGAAGAAGCGAGATAAACTAATCTTTTTACTTGATGATATCTTGCGGCTTCAAGAACAGATAAGGTACCTTCGACATTCGATTTAAAATATTCAGTAGGATCTTCAATAGAAGGAACAATATCAGCCCGTGCGGCAACGTGAAATACGCGCTCTGCTTGCTGGCAGATTTTTTTCATTAACTCTGCATCAGCGATATTGCCTTGAATAAATTCTAAATTTGGGTTGCCCTTCTGTTGTTCTAAATTTCGTAGAGGGCCTGTCACGAGACTGTCTATTACTCTTACTCGACGTCCTTCAGACAATAATTTATCGACTAAATGGCTGCCAATAAAACCGGCTCCCCCGGTTACAACATCAATTTGTTGACTCATCTTTTTATTTCCTTAATCCATCAAAACAATTATGCAATATTTCCGAAAAATGCAGCGGCTTATAATCTGTGAGCGATATTGTACTGGTGCAATCTAGGGTAGTAAACCGTGGCAAAAAAGCAGGATTAATTCCTTTATCGCATGCAGCAACACTTTTCACTAATGAAGCTGGGCAATTTAAGTAAGAGACTAAATACGCTGCTACATCATAATAAGAAACATCGTGAGCGCCTGAAATTTGATAATAGCCAGGCTGTTTGTGTTGCCCGATTTGGAGCAGCACATCCACTACCTGTTTTAATGCAACCGGAGCAAGCATCATATCGTGGAAAGCTTCGATAGATTGATGATTAACTAATTGATCAATCCAGTTTTTTATTAATGCCATATTAGGTTCAACGACTTTCGTTAAGCGGACGATAGCACAAGAGGAACAAACACCTTTAATCATTTGTTCTGCTTTGGCTTTTTGGCGACCATATTCGTTATTAGGTGCGTAAGTTTCTGTAGGCAAGGCATAGGATGTTTGGCCAGAGAAAACTTGATTCGTAGAAAGATACACCACAAAGGAACCCGCTTGAGAAAAATAACGGGCTAATGCTGTCATGCCCTCTACATTTATTTTATAAGCAGTGACTGGATCCCGTTCGCATTGATCCATCTTGCAAATGCCGGCGCAGAGATAAACGACATCGAAATGGAGGTCCGGAAACTCCCATTTACCTGGATTATCCATCAAATCTAAATAAAAGACCCCCAAGCTGTCATCCCGACGAGTCGTTCCCCACACCTCAACATGCGCACTCTCTAAAGCAGCGAACAACGCCGATCCTATCGTGCCATTTATCCCAACAACAAGCGCATTCTTCATAGGGGCTTATTCAAAATAAATAAAACCACAATCCCCCTGATACCCCCACTTTTTATACAACCATTTCCATTCTTCCGGCGTATAAAAAGACTGACAGGTTAATTGCCAATAAAGAAGATTGGCTTTTTCATTTTCATTTCGATAAGACTCAACACAACACCATTTTGCATTCTTCCCCACCCTTTCCATTTCTTGGATGGCTTTTTCTAATTCATAGACATAGAGATTGTGGAAGGTATTGATAGAATAAACAAAATCGAAAGTTTTATCTGTCCAGGGTAACTCTACGCAGTTGCCTACTTTTAGATTATCTTTTATTTCTTCTTTAGCATGCTGAATGCCGTACTCGGAAATATCAATTCCGTAAGCTTCAATACCTGGAACAACTTGAGTCAATTCATATAATAAAAACCCTTTACCGCAGCCAATATCCAACACCTTATCACCTGGTTTCAACCCATAATGCGTAGCGATATCCTGTGCGACGCTCTTCCAACGGCCATCATAACGATAACCACCATAACCATAACACCGATCACCATCCCAATAATCTTTACCCCATTGCTTCGCAATAGCTGCACAGGCTGCTTTATCGTGACTCACAACTCTTTCTACATAATTGCGTTTGGTTTTATTTTGATATTTTTCTAAGAAATTAATTTCATTCATGCGAGAACTCCTTGTTCTTGTAATTCATTGAGAATTTGGTGATTCGTTATATGATTCAAGCTCATCATGTCTTCTACTAGTTGAACATCTGCTTCATTTTGAATAGATAAATCTTCCAAAGCGGCATGCAGAGTGGCACCGCTTTTTAAGATTTCGTCATAAATAGCTCGTCGTTTTTGCGCTGATTTTGGTAGCATGAAAATACTGAATAACACGATGCCTTCCAATGTATGTAGTGAGCGAAGGACTTCTTCCAACATCATATAACAACCAGGCATTGCATATTCGGTGGCGCTTAATAGATAAGTGAGTTGGTTTTTTTGGCAATAGTTGCGAATAATGATATTTTGCACGTGCTGAGGGTAGTCACCGCTATGATAAGGCCGACTGCCAATATAGCCTCGATGTCCTTTTCTATTCTTCATAAAAATCCTCAGGTAACTTATAACTCATGCCGACACGGGTTAAGGGGCGAATAGTGATAGGTTCGAAAAATTCGCATAGTTTTTTGCCATGGTAGGGGGTCAAAATATTTTTAAAGCGGCAATTCATAGACCACCGCGTTGTATTTTCCCGATTGATACGATTTCCATGCATTACATTTTGTGAAAACAGCAGTACGCTTCCGTAAGGAACCCGAAGGAATTCAACATCTTTCTCAATGGTGTTGAAAAGATCCTCCGTACTTTTACCTTGGAATTGCTTAAATTTTGCTTGAATTTGCTCATCTACATCAGCATTTGCAATAAACATAGATTTTGTTTCATAACAATCGACTAACGGTATCCAGAGAACAATTTCATACGGTGAATCACCAGCCCAGACATCGGCATGAACAGGTAATAGTGAACTGTCATCATTGGGTAATTGGATGCTGAGATTGATTCGCCGTTGCATCACCAGTTCATTTCCCGCCAACATGCTTAATGCGACTCTTGCAACATCATAATAAGCTTTTCTAAACCATGGTTCGCGGTTCATCTCCACAATAATTTTCACGCGAATATCATTTAATTCTTTTCCCGAAACGTGGTGATGAATATTATTGAGGAATGAGTCTATTTCTTTATCATCTTGAATCGATTTTCCCAATAAATCAGCCGCAGTAGTCGCAATTTTTTTCCGAATAGCGTGAAGCGAGCTCATGCTTTCAGCAGGAACGATTACATATTTTTTCTTAAGGAAGGAATCGGACAGTTCCTTTTCATGATCGGTGAGAAAATCGGGTATCATACACATCATTTCCTTCTGAAAAACCACGATATCATTTAAGTATGGCAAGAAAACAAGCGGAAATTTAGCATGGATGGAGGGAGGAGTACAAGGTGAATTTTGTTAATATAATTTTTAACCCAAAACTTCTGTCATTATCAGAATTTGATCACCCCATCTACGCTGGTTATACCTAGATATAGCAATCAAATTGAAGTAAATTCAGGCCTTGAGAGTTTCGAAGAGTAACCTGCACCTGAAAAATGCAGAGGCTACGCTTACTGAAGATCGTTCTATTTAATTTGCAAGATGCTTTCTTTATCTTGTGCAGAATCATTATTCGTTACTATTTCTAGTTTCGCTTTATGCATGACAGGGCTAGAGGAACCACGAGGAATTACAGGCTGCACCATTGAACAAAACTCATTTATAGATTCAATTGCTGCTCTTGAGGCAGATTCTAAAGATTCAAAAAATCCTATTGTAGTTTCTAAGTTCTTTAACTTATTAGTTTCATTAACTTTTACCATTAGACCAGTTATTGTGGCTCTAGCCGCAATATAAGGAAGAAATGTTTCTCCAAGACAAGCCTTCTTAAAACTTGCATATTTCTCATTTGAAGCATCTGTTTTTAAAGAAGGGAATTGACTAACAAGTCTTTCAAAAATTTTATCGAATCCATAGGCAATTTGCTCATAGGCCAAATCAATTTTTACAGGAGGAGGATAACTATCTATATCTTGAAAATATTTTGATTTATTTTTTTCAAAATATTCTTTCTGAAAACCCTGGAACATCTTAGGTCCTTCCATGTCCAGCCATGTACTTAAATCGTCATATGATACAGTTTCAGTGGATATATCCTTAAGAAATCTCTCCATTAACCCTGTCCATGCGTTAAATATTTTCGTCTTCATAAAAGCTCCATGCAATTTATAAATTCTAACGTAACCATCTCATAATGAAGGTCATTCCCGCTTATTTCTTCCGAATAGGAGCACTGTAATTAGGACCGTGATAAAGCTTAAGCCCTTCCTCTATATCTCCAAAATACTTCACCCGACCACCTTCAAGCAGTAATACTTTATTACAGAATTCACGCACCACTTCATCAGCGTGAATCGCCATCACCACAATACTCGATCGGTTGAGAAGCGAAATCATTTTTTGCCGTGCCTTGATCATGAAATCTGCATCGCCTGCTCCAAAGATTTCATCAATTAGCAAGATGTCAGGTTGGATACTGGCTGAAATAGCAAATGCAAGACGTACCATCATCCCATTTGAATAAGTCCGGGTAGGCATCATGAGATAATCACCCAAACCGGTTAATTCTGCGATCTCAGAGACTTGTGCTTTGATATGGGCTTTCGTGAAACCTAATAACGTACCACGCACGACGATATTTTCGTAACCTGTCAACTCCCCTTCTATACCCTGCATAATGTCTAACAAGGGAGAGATATGGCCATCAATAAAAAGATCTCCTTCATTAGGTTCATAAATGGTGGCTAATAAGCGCAGCAACGTACTTTTTCCAGCACCATTATGACCAATTACACCAATGCGATCACCATGTTGGATAGAAAGCGTGACATCGTTTAATGCATTTACCACCACATGCTGGTTAGCATCTTTCACCACCGCACCGCCCGTTGCTATACGCAAAAATTGCTTTTTAAACGAGCGTGAGCTGACGTTATAAACAGGGAATTTAACAAAAACATTACGTAATTCGATTCTTGCCATGGTGGTATCCTATAGCCAATATACAATTCGGCTGCGATAACGGGCGAACATTTTATAGCTTAAAAGAAAGCCTATCAACGTCGCGCCTAATACCATCATTACATCGTGGAGAGGCGGAACTTGGCCAATGAGCGGCGACCGAACAATTTCCACAAATGAGCTAAATGGGTTGAGCAAGACGACATATTTTTTCTGGGGGGATAAAACATCTGGTCTCCACATCACCGGTGTTAAAAAGAAAATGACTTGAATAAGACTTTTAATGACTTGCGAAATATCTCGGTAACGGCCGCCAATCATCGCCAAGATTAATCCATAGCAGAAAGAGTTAAGATAAATAAAGAATAAGCCTGGAATCAATAATAAGGTGTTTAAATTAACCTGGGCGACCTCGTGGAAAATAGCAATAACAGGAACAATGACTAGCACATTATGGAAAAAGATGAAGATGTTACGCATGGTAACGCGGTGGATATATAAGCTGTAAGGCAGCTTAATCTGCTTAATCAAACTGTCATAGTTCACGAAAGCATCAGTTAACTCATTGATTTGAGAAGAAATTAAGGCCCAGGTCACCATCCCGCCTACTAAAAATGGGAAATAGGTCTGGAAATCGGTATGAAATAAATGGCTATAAAGGAAACCCATGGAATAGACTGTAATGGCCATGCTAAGCGTAATCCAAAAAGGACCTAGCACGGAGCGGCGATAGCGGAGCTTGATATCTTGGTAAGCGAGCATCATCCAGACACGCCATTTCCTTAGGCCGTCTTTCATGTCACGGAGGGCTAATATACGGGGATCGCGCTTGGGGAAAACAACTGCTTCTTGCGGTGCAAGCTCATTTGGGGCGGTGATGGTGGTTTCTATCGACATAAGCTAGTTAAGTATAGTTGGTCTTATTTATAAAGGTGAACAGGCTACCATATTCTCTGGCTTGCTCCAAGGGTATTTTTGGTTAAAACATAGCCATACTGCCAGGAGGTATGGCTAGCTATCTCTAGGAATTAATAGTGAAATTGGCGTGCACTTTATTAAAAACCGTAAAAAATTACGGTACCGTTTGAAGTGCTGCATATTTTTTGCGCGACGGCGTTATTTTCAAATTTCCTAATATCTGTAATACAGCCTCTGCTTTATTTAAAGTATAGAAATGCAAACCTGGTGCCCCGCCGCCTATTAACTTCTGACATAAATCAGACACCACTTCTATGCCAAACGCTTTGATCGACTCCACATCATCTCCATACGCCTCGAGGCGCTTCCGTATCCAATAAGGAATTTCTGCTCCACACAGATCAGAAAAGCGAGCGAGCTTGTGAAACTGAGTAATCGGCATAATGCCCGGAATAATAGGCAAATGGATCCCATATCTTTCACAATCATCTAAATAATAAAAATAAGCATCGGGATTAAAGAAATATTGGGTGATGGCACTGTTTGCACCCGCATCGTATTTTCTTTTCAGATTCAGTACATCATCAAATGCACTAACTGCTTGAGGATGGAATTCAGGATAAGCTGCGACTTCAATATGTAAACGATTGCCTTCCACTTCTCGAATAAAACTAATTAATTGGCTAGCGTAATGAAAATCACCACATTGGACCATGCCTGAAGGAAGATCGCCGCGCAATGCAACAATACGTTGCACACCGAGGGAACGATAACATTCCAGGATTTCTAGAATCTCCCCTCGATCAGAACCAATGCAAGCTAAATGCGGTGCAACAGCCACCTTGGTATGCTGCTGCAGCATTTTAACTGATTCTATCGTCCCTGCTCGACTTGAACCACCTGCACCAAACGTGACTGAAAAAAAATGGGGATGACACTGCTCTAGCAAACACGCTGTCTCTAAAAGCTGATTCATTCCTTCATTTGATTTAGGCGGGAAAAACTCAAAACTGATATTAAAAAGTTTGACGACTTCCATAGACATCCTTCCTTGTTGTCATGTTCCCAATAAATGTGTCGCCAACCAGCGTTTTATCAAGGACACGTCTTGATTTTTTCGTTGTGCATAATCTGCTACTTGATCTTCTCCAATTTTACCAATACCGAAATAATGAGATTCGGGATGCGCAAAATAGAATCCGCTGACAGAAGAAGCGGGTAACATCGCAAAATTTTCTGTCAATGTGATATCGGTAGTAGCAGTAACATTCAGTAAATTAAATAAAATAGGTTTTTCGGTATGATCAGGACAAGCGGGGTATCCTGGCGCAGGGCGTATACCTGTATATTTTTCTGCAATCAAATCATTATTCGTTAAATTTTCTGATTCAGCGTACGACCAAAACTCTTTTCGTACTCGTTCATGCATATGCTCGGCAAAACTTTCTGCTAGACGATCTGCTAACGCTTTTAACATGATAGCATTATAATCATCGTGATTTTTTTCAAAAATTGCCAACTGTGCTTCCATTTCCAGACCCGCTGTCACCGCAAATCCACCAATATAATCTAATTTTCCAGATGATAACGGCGCAACAAAATCTGCTAAGCACATATTATATTTATCTTTTGGTTTACGATTTTGTTGCCGCAACATACAGAAAGTAGCTACGATTTTTTCGCGCGCTTCGTCAGCATATACCACAATATCATCACCTACACTATTCGCCGGGAAAAAGCCGATGATAGCATTTGCTTTCAACCATTTTTCATTTACAATTTTTTTCAGCATCTGCTGCGCGTCAGCGAATAAATTCTTAGCACTCTCACCAATAATTTCATCATCAAAAATAGCAGGATAACGGCCGCTTAATTCCCATGTATGGAAAAAAGGTGTCCAATCGATATAATCGATTAACTTTTCTAGGGGATAATCAATAAATGTTTTCGTGCCTAGCAAACGCGGCTTATACGGCACATGATTCGTCCAATCAATATTGAATTTATTACTACGTGCTTCCTCCAAGCTAATCAACTCACTTTCCGATTTTTTATTTTTATGTAATTCACGCAGCGCCGCATATTCTTTTTTTATTTTATCGATAAATGTAGCTCGCTGTGTTTCACTTAATAATTGACTTGCAACACCGACCGCGCGTGAGGCATCCACCACATGCACTGTAGCTCCTTGATAATGTGGTTCAATCTTTAATGCAGTATGCGCACGTGAAGTGGTAGCACCGCCAATGAGTAAGGGCTTAGAAAAATGCTGCCGTTGCATTTCCTTTGCTACCTGTACCATTTCTTCAAGTGAGGGGGTGATTAAGCCGCTTAAACCGATGATATCTACCTGTTCAACACGTGCGGTTTCTAAAATCTTTTCGCATGGCACCATTACACCTAAGTCGATAATATGATAACCATTACACCGTAGCACCACACCAACGATATTCTTGCCAATATCATGCACGTCACCTTTTACTGTTGCTAAGAGAATTTTTCCCTTAGCTTGAGCAGTTGATTTATCCGCTTCCATAAAAGGTTCTAAATGCGCCACTGCTTGTTTCATCACGCGCGCACTTTTAACAACTTGGGGTAAAAACATTTTGCCAGCACCAAATAAATCGCCGACGCTATTCATCCCATCCATCAGCGGCCCTTCAATGACTTTTAAGGGATGTCCTAATTCTAGCCGCGCCGTTTCGGCATCTTCGACAATGTATTGGCTAATGCCATTGACTAGGGCATAAGACAAGCGTTCAGAAACGGGTTTTTCCCGCCAACTTAAATCTTCTACCTTAATCTTCGCTTGACCTTTTACCGAATTAGCTGCTTCCAACAATCGCTCAGTAGCATCTGGCCTACGGTTTAATAACACATCTTCAATTAAGACCAGTAAATCTTTGGGAATATCTTCATAAATAGCAAGATTACCTGCATTCACAATCCCCATATCCATGCCAGCTTGAACAGCATGAAATAGAAAAACTGCATGGATAGCTTCTCGAATGGCATTATTACCGCGGAAGGAAAATGAAATATTACTTACCCCACCGCTAATTAAAACGTGAGGCAATGTTTCCTTGAGAAGCCGAATCGATTGAATAAACGAAAGAGCATAATCATTATGCTCTTCCATACCTGTTGCAACCGTTAAAATATTCGGATCAAAAATAATATCTTCAGCAGGAAACCCTACTTTATTCACTAAAATATCGTAAGAACGGCGGCATATTTCTACTCGCCTCTCTATCGTGACAGCTTGACCTTCTTCATCAAATGCCATAACAATAATTGCTGCGCCATAATGATAAGCTAATCGGGCTTTGTGAATAAAAGCTTCTTCGCCATCTTTTAAACTGATGGAATTAACAATGCCTTTTCCTTGAATACATTTTAAGCCCGCTTCGATCACAGACCATTTGGATGAATCAATCATGATAGGAACACGCGCAATATCCGGTTCAGAAGCAATTAAGTTTAAAAATTTCACCATGGCTGCTTCTGCATCCAGCATCCCTTCATCCATATTAACATCGATAATTTGCGCACCATTTAATACTTGGTCGCGTGCGACTTCTAATGCTGCTGCATAATTTTCATTACGGATAAGGTCGGCAAAGCGTAGCGAACCTGTCACATTGGTACGTTCGCCCACATTGACAAATAATGATTCATCATCAATCACCAAAGGCTCAAGACCGCTTAAACGACAAGCTTTGGGAATTGTAGGAATGGAATGAGGGGGAATATCGTTGACTGCTTCAGCAATGGCGCGAATATGATCCGGTGTCGTACCGCAACAACCGCCAATAATATTTAAATAGCCTTCTTTGGCAAATTCACGAATAACTGCTGCCATTTGCTCAGGGGTTTCATCATATTCACCAAAAGCATTGGGTAAGCCTGCATTGGGGTGAATACTGACGAAGGTATCAGCTATTTTTGATAATTCTTGCACATAAGGACGTAAGGCAGCCGGGCCTAAGGCACAGTTTAAACCAATGCTGAGTGGTCTTGCATGTTTAACTGACTGCCAAAACGCCTGCGTTGTCTGACCAGATAACGTCCGACCGCTTGCATCGGTAATCGTGCCCGATATCATGACGGGTACACGTAATTGATGATTAGCAAAATATTTTTCAACAGCAAAAATTGCAGCTTTGCAATTTAGCGTATCAAAAATAGTTTCAATCATTAATACATGAACGCCGCCATCTAGTAATCCGCTTAGAGCTTCTTCGTAAGCATTGACTAAATCATCAAACGTGATATTGCGAAAGCCTGGATTATTTACATCGGGTGAAAGTGAAGCAGTACGGTTAGTAGGACCTAAGATACCGATCACAAAACGTGGCTTATTGGGGGTACGTTCCGTGGACTCATCCGCTACTTGGCGCGCGAGGCGAGCAGCTGCGAGGTTGAATTCATAAGCCAATTCGCTCATCTGATAGTCGGACAGCGAAATGGAGGTAGAATTAAAACTATTCGTTTCGATAAAATCAGCACCGGCCTTAAAATAAGCCCGATGGATATCAGCGATTAAATGAGGTTGGGTCACGCATAATAAATCATTATTGCCTTTTAGATCGCAGGGGAAATCCCGGAAACGGTCACCGCGGTAATCACTCTCTTGCAAACCGTAGCGCTGGATCATGGTTCCCATTCCGCCATCAAGAACCATAATGCGCTTGCGTAATTGAGTATAGAGATAATCCTGTAAGTTCATTGCAATAGCTTGCGCAGTCCGTTATTATAAATGGGCATTACGTTACACTAGTTTTATAATAAGATCAAACTATTACCTGCATCAGCAAACATACATTTATTAAACTGCAGTAATCATTTTTATAAAAATAAAAAAGGAGAATTTCAGAATGAAATATCTTTACGGTTTAGGTCTATTATCTTTATCTATTTCCACCTCCCTGCCCACTTTCGCTGAAGTAAATTGCGCCACTCACCAACCGTGCCAAATTGGACAAAGTTGTGAATGCCTGATTCCTGCCTCTAGTGCTTACGGTCGATATTATTATTTTGATTTTTCCACCCTGGATAAAAACAAACATTATCAATGTAATTTTGATAGCATGCCACTACCATTAACAATTGTATTAGAAGGCTCTACTTTTCCTGTGGGAGTCACTTATCAATGCAGCGGCAATTGTCCGCGCTTTCCTCTCACATTAACGCTAGATACGACTAATATGCAAATGCAAAACAGTGACTTTACTGTTAAATATTTTGTCCCTGGTAGTGATTCTAAAACGACGGTATTAGCTAAATGCTCTATTGCTCGTGAAAATTTATAAATATCCTACTGGTATTGCATGAGTGACATCTGTAATCGGTAGTAATGAAGAGGTTAAACAAATCACACCGCCATGTCCTATTTTTTTATTTAATTTTTCTAAAACAGTAAATTGTTGCACGAAGGATTTATCCAATTTAGCCGTTTTTTTAAATTCTAATGGATAAATTACATCATCTTGCACAATCAGCAAATCAACTTCTTTTTTATCTTTGTCGCGATAGTAATAAAGGGGTGCCCGCTTACCATTATGCCAATAGCTTTTTAAAATCTCTGTTAATATGAACGTTTCTAGAATAGCTCCTGACATGGCACCCGCTTCTAAGGTTTCTGGACTCGACCATTCTGTTAAATAAGCACAAAGTCCGGTATCGAGAAAGTAAAGCTTAGGGGCTTTAATAAGACGACTGGTAACATTATTATGATAAGGTTCCAACAAATAAATAATGCCAGATGCCTCTAAAATAGAAAGCCAATGTCTCGCTGTCATTGGGCTAATACCACTATCTCTCGCCATATCAGACATATTAAGTAACTGACCAGTACGAGCAGCCACAGCACGTAAAAATCTTAGGAAGACACGAGCATCGCCAATGTTAGCAAAATCACGAATATCACGTTGCAGATAAGTTTGTACGTAAGAGCTATAAAACAAATCCCTATCGATGCTGAGGGAAGAACACATCATCGGAAATGATCCTATCCAAATAAGACGATACACTTCCTGTAAGGACAGAGCAGGCGAACAAGCTGCACGTTCTTTTAACTGTTGCTCGAGAGGAAGAAAGGGCTGAGCGATGGCTGGATGTCCCTGCCTTTCCTTCAACGAGAGCCCTAATAAATTAACAATCCCCACCCGACCAGCTAATGATTCTGACACCCCTTTCATTAACTGAAATTGTTGGGAACCAGTTAACCAAAATTCTCCTGACCGGTGATGCTCATCCACCCGCATTTTAATATAAGGAAGTAAACCTGGCGCATATTGAATTTCATCAATCAAAAGAGGCGGGGTAAAACGCTGGAGAAATAAAGCAGGCTCTTCATTCGCTAATTGCATAAGATTAGGGTCATCGAGGGTGAGATAAGTCCTTCTCTCTTTGCTAAGATGCCGTAGCAACGTGGTTTTCCCAACTTGCCTTGGGCCAGTGACTAATAAGATGGGAAATTGCTTATCTATTTGTTTTAAATAATATTCTAAAGTACGCTCAATATACATGAGAAAGAATTTCGTCTAATTTATATTTACATTATAAATTAGACGATAATTTAGAGCAAGATCAGGGAACTATGCTTTTCTTCCATCATGCAACAACTTACAATCACGCCACTATCTGCAGTAAACGCACATCTTGCTGGATGTGCGTTAAAACGGAGACTGATTTTTGTATTTCGTTTTGAATAAATGGATGCATACGCTACCTATTCAGTAAATTATTCAATATCTCTCTTCGACGCAACCGCAAGCCAGGACCTATCCCCTGCTCTTGAATTTCCGATTTCACTTTTTCCAATCGCTCTCGAGCCATCTTTCTAACTACCTCGCTCGCATCGACTTTCATAGAAGGATTACTCAAATTGCCGCTAATGGAGATGGGAATGGTAATATCCGGATTTTGTTTCCAAATAGTCTCTAATTGATAATTGATTTGCTGTTGAACGAGATCAATTTGCCCGTGCCCTTGCGTCTGCGTTAACGAAGTATCAAGCAAAAGATCATTATTAGCTACCACGCCATTATGAATATTCATACTCCCTGTCAGCGAACCAAACGGTGTCTGATTGGTATTCGCATGCGTCGGGGCTTGGTGCTTTAATAATGAGGTGGCATTATCGATTAAATAAGGAATATCAATTCCTTTTAATGCACCATTCGTAAGGCTCACATGACCTGTTCCATTTAGATTCCGAATGATAGCATCCGCATCCGTTCCGCTTGTTGAGACTTGCAAATTAATATTACCTGTCCCTGCTAACGTTAACTTCGAACGCTTCGCCACATCCACCATTAAGGGTTCGATTTGCACATTCGCTAAATTAGCATCCGTACGGATTTGTGGCACGGGGTGGTTCAGATCAATTTTTGTTTCCCCTTGCAGCGTACCTTGATAAAAAGCAGCCGTCATCGGTGCCAATGTCAATATTCCATTTGTCATTTGGGTGCGAACTTTCACACTGCTTACTTGCACATTGGATGCACGTATTTCCTCCACGCTCATATCACCTTGTAGATTCACGGATTGAAGCGTCGTACCGGCAGAAAAATTCACATGACCGCCTACATTCTTCAAAGTTTGTAAAGCAGCCGCATCTTGTCCTGTAGCACGTAACCATTCTTTAGCATCAAATGGTTGAATCAATAAATGACCGACGGTGTAAGGTTGCGTCAATAATTTAGAGATATCGACTGCACCCGTTAGAGTCAAATTAGCTACATGCCCCGTCAAATTAGTTATTGTCATTGTTTGTCGGTTTAAATTCGTGACGACATCGCCAGTGATAGCCGTATCAAAATGCTTTTCACCTTGCTGGTCTTTAGCAGCCAGCCTTAAATCATTAAGTGTATAGAGTTGATCAGCCAAATCGACTGTCACATTGCTAGTCAACAGAATGGAACCTGAAACTGCTGGATTTCTTCCTGTAAATTGGAATGACATCTTAAAAGGAAACGGCTTTAGTAGCTCAATATTTTTCGCTTGTAACTCGAATTGAGTAATATCAAAAACTTGCTGAGTCTGTTCATTTTGCCAGCTAACAGCCGCATTTGAGACAGTAATATTTGAAACAGCTAAGCCAAAAGCAGCAGGTGTAGGAGTAGAAGAGGATGCAGAGACAGACTCTGAAACAGGATGAGAAGAAGCCGTTCCCATTTCCCAATTATTCTTACCATTTGCTTGCTTAATTAAATACAACTTCATGCCATCAAGGGTAATACCATCTGATTCAATTTGATGGTGAAGCAAAGGAATTAATTTCACACTGATCGTAGCACGTTCAATTTCTGCAAACGTCTTTTGTGTAAAATTCGGAGGATTGCTCAACTCCATATGCCCTATTTTAACGCCGAGAGAAGGATAAATAGTCCAAGATAGGTCGCCGTCTATGGTTAATTCACGTCCTGTTGAAGTTTTTACTTGATTAATAATCAAAGGCTTCAATTGATTAGGATTCACGAACGTAACTAACAAGATAGGCAATAAAACCACTAGCAATACAATAACGCCTAGTACCACACCTGTATATTTTAAAAATCTTTTCATTATTCTCTCCACAAGCAAAAAGGGTGCCGAAGCACCCTTTTTATTATTCAATCAAACAAATCAGTTAATAAATTAACCAACTGTTAATTGACTTTCAATTTTCTTCATCATCTCTGGTTTCATCTTCTTGAAACCTTTGACGTTAGCTAATTCCTCAACAGATTTGAAGTCACCATGCTTTTTGCGATAAGCAACAATGTTCTTTGCTTTAGCAGCATTGATACCTTCAACTTTCATTAATTCTTTAGCTGTTGCGGTGTTCAGGTTCACCATGGCAGAAGCAGACTGATCTGTCGAAGCTGACTGTTGCATGGAGCTATCAGTCGTTTGAGCAGAGGTGTTATCTGCAACTTGTTGTGGTTGAGCATTAGCTTCATCAGCAGCAAAAGCTGGTGTTGCTAAAGCAACTGCTGCAACTGCAGCAAGAATAGTGCGGTAAAAAGACATCGATGTTCTCCTTAGCGTAATATAAGGTTATTTCCAAAACTAAACACACATGTTATGACTCATAACAATCGACCACACTAACCTAGAGTGATGCGAATGTCTAGAGGCAGAACGGATTTTTTATCAGTTCCCGGCTGGGAGCTGATTTTAACGTTTGAATGTTACTGGCTTGTAACAAAAAAATCTATAGGCACTATAGCGAATTTATAAATTTTTTTGTTACACTTTGGGCATTACTAAACCAGCTACTGAGGACTCACCTCCATGCATGTAACTTGTCGGATTAGAACGAAATTTCAATTGGGTATCGCATTTTTTGTATTCTTATTAACCACTTCTGTCTTAGCTAACCCGATCATTCCTATCCCAACCCAGCCTCAGCAACCTACTTTCACACCCAGCGCCCCCAATATGGATGCGACGGGTTACATATTAATAGATGGATCAACTGGAAAAGTATTGGCAGAAAAAAATGCGGATACGCGGATGCCGCCCGCTAGTCTTACCAAATTGATGTCGTTATATATCATTTCTGCTGCTATCAAAAGCGGTCAGATTCACATGGATGACAAAGTTCGCATTAGCACAAAGGCATGGAAGACAGAAGGATCCCGCATGTTTGTCAAAGTGGGGGATGATGTTCCTGTCAGAGACTTACTGCAAGGGATCATTGTGGATTCAGGTAACGACGCCACTGTCGCCTTAGCAGAATATGTAGCGGGTACCGAAGAAGCCTTTGTTAGCATGATGAATCAGCAAGCTAAGCTCCTCGGTATGAATAACAGCCATTTTATGGATAGCACCGGTTTACCCAATAAAGAGCATTATTCTACCCCCCACGATTTAGCTATATTAGTGCAAGCTTATATTAAGAATTTTCCGGAAGATTATAGTTTTTATTCAGAAAAATGGTTTACTTATAACGGCATCCGCCAGCCTAACCGCAATCGCCTATTGTGGCGGTATCAATACGCTGACGGCCTTAAAACAGGCCATACGAATGAAGCGGGATATTGCTTAGTTGCCTCCGCTAAAAAAGATGGCATGCGTTTAATCAGCGTGGTGATGGGTGCCCCCTCTGATCTAGCTAGAACGGAAGATTCCATACGGCTGCTCACTTACGGCTTCCGTTTCTTCGAAACCCACAAGCTTTATAATGCCAGCACTCCCTTGTTACAAGCCCGTGTCTGGCAAGGAATGAAACCCGAAATTTCACTTGGTGTACCGGAAGATTTTTATGTCACTGTCCCAGCTGGCCAATATAAGCGCTTGCAAGCCACGCTAGCTTTAAACAATCCTCTGAAAGCTCCTGTGATGAAAGGTCAAACATGTGGGACAATAAATGTTACACTTGGCGATCAAGTGATCGCTTCTAAGCCATTAGTAGCTTTAGATAACAGCCCACAAGGCGGATTTTTGCGACGAGCTGCAGATTCTGTTAGATACAATCTGCATAAATATTTCTCTAAGCCAGAGGAAAAATTAAATACAGGCTAGGCCATGACCTTACTGACGTTTCCATGCGACTTTACCATTAAAGTATTTGGTGCTGCGTCAGAAGAATTTGAGACAACTGTTTTGGGTATCATCCACAAACACGTCTCTAATTTCTCTGACCGTATGATCCAAACACGTCCTAGCAAAGGCCAAAAATATGCTGCGATGACTATTACGGTGCATGTTGAATCGAAAGAACAACTCGACCGAATTTATCAAGACCTTTCTGCGTGTAATCAAGTGATCATGACATTATGAATGTATTCGTTCGCTGGCTGGGCCGGCAAAATTATCTCCATAGCTGGCAGGCTATGCAGCAATTCACTCAACAACGTACAGAACACACGTTGGATGAAGTTTGGTTGCTAGAGCATGAGCCTGTTTTCACCCAAGGTCAGAATGGTAAAGCAGAGCATATTTTAACCCCCGGTTCTATCCCTGTTATCCAAACGGATCGAGGCGGCCAAGTTACTTATCACGGGCCAGGCCAATTAATGGTGTATGTATTAATTGATCTGAAGCGAAAAAAACTCACTGTACGCGACCTTGTCACCCGATTGGAACAATCCATCATCGACCTTCTTGCAGCAAATGACATTATTGCCCAAGCTAAGCGGGAAGCACCTGGGGTTTACGTCGATGGTAAAAAAATTTGCTCCCTCGGATTACGAATTCGCAAAGGCTGTTCTTATCATGGCCTTGCCTTTAATGTTGATATGGATTTAACGCCGTTTAGTCAAATCAACCCCTGTGGTTTTTCTGGGTTACAAATGGTTCAATTGGCTGAATTAGTTAAAGTCGATAGCGTTTTTGAAACAGGAAGTAAGTTAGTCAATTATTTAATGAAAAATTTAGGTTATACTAGCGCGAATTATCAGGTGGAATAACGCAATGGAAAATAAATCATCCCATACAACTAAACAACGCGGCGCCGAGAAACTTGCGCGTATCCCTATCAAAATCGATATGACAGAAAATCCGCTGCGCAAGCCAGATTGGATTCGTGTACGCATTCCTGCTTCACCTGCGGTCAGTCAAATGAAACAATTATTACGAGCAAATAATCTTGTAACCGTTTGCGAAGAAGCATCCTGCCCTAACCTGCCGGAATGCTTTAGCCATGGCACAGCAACCTTCATGATCATGGGAGACAAGTGCACGCGCCGCTGCAGTTTTTGCGATGTCGCCCATGGCCGTCCTGATCCGCTGGATCCTAATGAGCCTATTCACTTAGCCAACACCATTGCTCAAATGGAATTGCGCTATGTTGTCATCACTTCCGTGGACCGAGATGACTTACGTGACGGCGGTGCTAGCCACTTTACAGCCTGCATTCAAGCCATACGCGAAAAATCACCTGCTATTAAAATTGAAATTCTCGTTCCTGATTATCGCGGCAGGATGGATGTCGCCCTAGATGAAACCGGCAAAGCGTTGCCCGATGTCTTCAATCACAATATTGAAACTGTCCCACGACTTTATAAACAAGCCCGTCCCGGTTCAGATTACGCGCATTCTTTACGCTTACTGCAAGCATTTAAAAAGCGTTTCCCTGGTATTCCCACCAAATCCGGTATCATGTTAGGCTTGGGTGAAACTAATGACGAGATTGAACAAACATTGCGTGATCTACGTGCGCATGATGTAGAAATGGTGACCTTAGGACAATACCTGCAACCTAGTCGTTATCACTTACCTGTTGCGCGTTATGTCACCCCTGAGGAATTCAAACAATTGGGAGAGATAGCCAAGGAACTTGGTTTTATGAATGTTGCCAGCGGTCCTCTTGTCAGATCCTCCTATCATGCAGATAAGCAAGCTGCAGGAGAAGAGGTAAGTTAATGTCGGACATTGTTAGTCCCTTATTACAATGGCTCAATGCCAATCCTCAATGGGCAGGTATTGCAACGTTTATCATTTCGGCTGCAGAATCGGTGGCAATTGTCGGCACCATCGTCCCCGGTTCGATCACGATGACAGCGATCGGGACCTTAGCTGGAGCAGGCATTATTCCTCTTTGGGCAACTATCCTTTGGGCTATGCTAGGGGCGATTGTTGGTGATGGGATTAGTTATTGGATAGGCCACTACTTCAAGGAACGACTTCATCGGCTCTGGCCATTTAAAAACAACCCCGCTGTTTTGCAAAAAGGGGAAACATTTGTTCATAAATATGGCGTCATGAGTGTATTCATCGGGCGATTTGTCGGACCCGTTCGCGCACTTGTCCCGCTGGTTGCGGGAATGCTAGGGATGAAGCCTCTCCAATTTACGATTGCAAATGTCACTTCTGCCATTGGCTGGGCGCCTGCCTATATGCTGCCGGGCATATTGCTCGGTGCGGCCTCCACCGAGTTGCCGCCTGATATTGCTATTCATGTGATTCTGGTCCTGTTTCTCATTTTTCTTTTTATTATCCTCTGTGTTTGGACAGCTTATAAAGCTTTTCAACTCCTCAGCCATCAAACAGAACAAATCCTCATTCATCTCTGGGAATCCCTCAAAAAATCCCGTCATTTTTCCCTTGCAACCGTCTTACTAAGGCATCACAACCCGCAAAAATATTATGGTCAATTAATCCTCGCCTTTTATTTTTTACTGACAAGCATCTTATTTTTATGTCTTATTTTCTACGTCAAATGGGTAGGGCCAGCACATGTCTTAGTCAATGATGCCCTCTTTCATTTATTCCGGGGTATTCGCAATCCACTTGCGGATACTATCATGCTGGATATTACCTTACTTGGCCAAAAAGAAGTCATTATACCTGTCGCTGCTGTCCTATTCCTGTGGTTTATTATCACCAAGCGTTTACGTGCTGCTTGCCATATCTTTGCGCTGGGTTTTCTGGCGGCGGGTAGCATTTTTGTCTTTAAGCATCTTACCCAAACTATCCGCCCTTGGGGCATCGCCAACAGCCCTGAAACCTTCTCTATGCCCAGTGGTCACACGACGCTTGCGGCCACTATTTATATGGGCATTGCCTTTATGATTGCGACTACTATGTCCTCAAAACGGCGCTGGGCTGTCTACCTCCCAGCCGCTTTTCTCGTCTTCCTGATCAGCCTTTCCCGTCTTTATCTAGGGGCACATTGGTTTACGGATATCTTAGCTGCGTGGCTATTGAGTGCCGCCATCCTCATGCTGGTTATTCTCTCTTTCCGGCGCCATTCTGAAAAACCTATTAGCCTTATTGGCATCTCGCTTATTTGCGGCTTATCACTGATAGTGAGTTACACTTTTTTTTATCAACGGCACATTACCGAATTAAGAGCAAATTACGCATTGCTTAACTGGCCAACGACTACCCTAGACTTGGCTGAATGGTGGCAAAAAGATGAGGGTATCCCCGCTTCCCATGTAAGTTTATTCGGCTTCCCTTCACAAAATATTAATATTGAATGGGCAGGCGATTTGAAACAAATCAGAGAAACCTTGTTGAAATGGGGATGGAGTACACCGCCTGCTCGTGATTGGATTAGTACGTTGCATAGAATGGCCGATATCAAAAGCGCTGAATATTTACCCATGGTTTCCCCACAGTACCTCGATAAAAAACCTGAGCTGATTTTGGCTAAACGCCCCAACGGCGGAAAGAAATTATTAGTGCTGCGCTTATGGGCTTCTAACCGTATTATCAAAGAAACCAATCAACCTTTATGGGTGGGAACAATAGGAAATGTTCCACGCTCTTACAGCTGGCTATTCAGAAAACAAAATTCTTCCGTCACGGATCCTGCGATGATATTTCCACAAGATAAATCTCAGTATTGGCAATGGAAAATTATCGTTCTTACGTTGCCAATGCCTCACGATAAAACCATTGATCAAAAAATATTATTAATTCGAGAAAAACACTAGGAACCCATATGTTAAATGCTATTATCGAATTAGCGTTATTTACGGCAAAAGCTTTGATTATTGTACTTTTAATTCTCGTGCTATTAGGCGCTTTTTTCGCCTTAATTGCTAAAGCAAAGGACAAAGCGAAAGGTAAATTACAGATTAAAAATCTCAATAAACATTATGCAGAAACGAAAGAAGAATTATTAGCTGAAATATTACCCAAAAAACATTTCAAACAATTTTTAAAAAATAAAAAACAAGAAGAAAAAGCCAAACAAAAATCCATTGAACAATCTGCGGACAGACTTAAAAATATCTATGTCTTAAACTTTAACGGGGATATGAAAGCTTCTGCAGTGACATCACTGCGCGATGAAGTGACTGCTGTTTTAACTATTGCTACTCCAGCTGATGAAGTCGTCGTGAGATTAGAAAGCCCTGGCGGAGTGGTACATGGTTATGGTTTAGCAGCGGCTCAGTTAATGCGTATTCGGGCGCAAAATATTCCACTCACTGTGACAGTGGACAAAGTTGCTGCTAGCGGTGGTTACCTGATGGCGTGCGTTGCTAATAAAATTCTCGCCGCACCGTTTGCCATTGTGGGATCGATTGGCGTCATCGTGCAACTGCCTAACTTTCATCGCCTTCTAAAAGATAAACACATTGATTTCGAACAACATATGGCGGGTGAATTTAAGCGCACCATTACACTTTTTGGCGAAAATACTGAAGAAGGCCGCCAGAAATTACAACATGAAATCGAAGATATTCATCAGTTATTTAAAAACTTAATTTGCACCTATCGCCAACAGATTGATATTCAACAAGTCGCAACGGGTGAACATTGGTTAGGAGAGCAAGCATTAGCATTAAAGCTGATTGATGAAATTAAAACCAGTGATGATTATTTACTCGAGCGCAGCAAAGAAGCCAATTTATTTGAAATTTACCATGAAGTTAAAAAACCACTTTTAACTCGATTATCTACCGTAGCAAATTTATTGAAAGAAAAAATAGCAGAGATAGGATGGCTAAAGTAAGTCTGTAATCGGTACTTCTTTACTAATTGCATATCCCTGTGCAAAATCGACGCCGATTTCATGCAAAGTATGAAGTACGTCTTCGGTTTCCACGTATTCTGCTACCGTGAGTACGCCTAATTTATGTGCTAATTGATTAATGGATTCCACAATAGACTGATCGATTGCACTCTTATTAATCATCTTAATAAAACTGCCATCAATTTTAATTAATTTCACTGGACAATGTTTTAGATAATTAAATGAACTTAATCCACTACCAAAGTCATCTAATGCGATAAATGCACCATACGCTTGTATCATTTTTAATATTTCGCCCGCTTTATTTAAATTATCAATAACAGCAGTTTCTGTCAGTTCAAATCCAATGCGTTCCCTGGGAATCGGGGTCTCTTCCAGAATATGTACTAAAAAATCAATAAAGTGATCAGAATTAATAGAGTTAGCCGATAAATTAAGCGTAAATGAAAACTCAGGGATACGCGCAATTTGAGAACCATATTCAATTAATACTTTTCTAATAACCCATCTATCAACATTGACCATCAAATTATAACGTTCTGCAGTTGAGATAAATTGTGCGGGATGGATAATTTTATTCCCATCAATAAGACGTAACAAAATTTCATAATACCCATTAAAAAGATTATCCTTCTTTAAGGATCTTACTTCATGGACATACAGTTCAAATTGATTATTTTCAATAGCGGCTGTAATACCGGAAATTAACTGAATTTCATTATGAAAAATGGAGGCTTCACTCGTCGCATCTTCATAAAGCGCATAAGTATTACCGCTTTTATGCTTAGCGGTATAACATGCTACATCAGATTTAGCCATGAGCGATTCAAATGTCTCTTTCTCAGGGGAAAAATGCACCATACCCACACTCACCCCTATCTCATAATGTTTACTTCCCCAATTAAATTTTATTGACCGAATAGCAGAAATAATATTTTTAATGGTTTTAATAGCTGTTCGCTCAGAGATGTTGGATAAAATAATAGCAAATTCATCTCCACCTAAGCGGGCCAATATATCAATTTCTCTTATCTTGCTTTGGATAACAGAGGTAACATATTTCAATAATTCATCACCCGCGATATGCCCTATTGAATCGTTAACAATCTTAAAGCGATCTAAATCCAAGTAACAAAAAAAATGGGATTGATTTATATCCCGCCGTGTTAAAATTTCCTTCACTTGCCGTTCCAACTCACTTCGATTCATTAATTGAGTTAAGCTATCATGTGTTGCTTGATATTTTAATTCTGCTGATAATGTTCGTAATTCCGTTAAGGTTAACATGTATCGATCAGCTAACAGACCCCCAATAAACATAGATAATAATGTGAGGCTCATAATCGTTTGAGTATAGTTGATAATGCTTGGATTTTGGATTGCCACCATAAATAATGAGCTGCGTTCTATCCCTAAAAAAGTTGTTATTACAAATATAGCTAAAATAGAAGTGCCAAAAAAAGCTAATCGAAAAGCCAAAATGGGAAAAATTAATGTCATAATGATGAAAGGGAAAGGCACGAAAGCAAAAGCAACAAATTCCATTAAAACGGCCATTACAATGAGCAAAATAAGCTCGATCAATTTTTCTCCTTCCAAAATAGTGCGTATATTTTGCTTTGTAAGGGATATTCCAAAAGGTAAAATAGTTAACATACCCAAGAAATCGACGGAGAACCATCTCTCTACTGCTTGGAAATATCGCATATCTGGCTGCGCTATGCCCCTCACGGCAGCTCCTCCAATCGCTGATAAGATACATCCTAACGTGATAGCGATTAAAAGGGGTAATAATAATCGTAATGGTTGCAAATTGATTTTCTCAATTAACTTAGTTTGAGGATAAAACAACCAAATTAATAGCAGGAGGGGAACTATTTCTATCGTATTAGTAACAGCAATTGCGGTTACTAACCAAAGAGGCTTTACTAGAAAAATATTGCTAACAAAAGCACTCACTAACCCAACTAATAGATACCCACTTAATCGCTTCTTTTCATCATGTAAAATAAAAGTGGCTAAAATAGCATTCGGCAACCAAATACCGATCCCCGAAGAATGTTGATTTAAAAAAATAGAAACGCTAGATAAAATGATATAACTCACACCAACAATAATATACGGTAGATGTACATGCCTTAAAAGAACGGATTTATCGTTCATATAAATGTAAGCCCCATCCTGGTTCTTTTATTATAACACGGGCAATTAAAACGCAGACTACTGAGGATTAGGCAATGATTTATATAAAGTTTTCATTAATACAGCACTAAACATCAAGCTTAAAGTGGAAATAATCATAGGAATTTTAGGACTAAAATTAGCTAATAATCCTGTTAAAAAACCATTGATTCCAAATGCAAAAGCCATAATAGCACCCGTAATACCCATTACCCAGCCTTGAGAGGCTTCATCTACTTGGTTAGAGAATAAAGTTAGGATAGTTGAATAAGCACTCGCCATGGTGATACCAATGAGCAACACATAAAACCAAACATACGTAACAGACGGCGCAGTGATTGTTAGCATCGTACCCAATGCAGTCAATAAACAGCCGCCGATGACACACTGTTTGAGGGAAAAACGTTTAGTGAGAGGATCAATCAAAAAACCTGTACCGATACCAAAACCTACTCCCATTAACCCCATATAAAGACCATTCGTGAAAGAATCAAAATGATAAATACGTAACAGATACATAGAAATAAAAGAATAGAAGCCACTCCAGCCAAATATCATCACTAACAATACAATCGATAGCTCACGAACTTTCTCGTGTTTAAAAGCAGCGATGAAAATTTCTAATGCGTAATGCAGTTTAAAACGAATTGTTTCTGCCCGTAAAAAGGTTTCCTGGAAAAATACCATTAACAATACAGCATTGAGTAATGAAATAGCAGCAGCAAAATAAAATGGCATAGCATAGTTGAACCAGGAAATTAAATTAGAACTGGATAAAACGCCGCCTACCATAGGGCCGACGACAAATCCTAAAGAAGTGAAAAATAAAATAAGACCAAGGTTTCTCGCCTTATGCTGTGGTTCACTGATATCGACAATGGCAGCTTGCGCAATCGCTTGGCTGCCGGCGGTAAAACCAGCGATAATGCGTCCTAATAATAAACACGTAAAACTATTGAGGAAGACGGCAAAAGCAGAAAATAAATAGCCGATAAAAGCACCTAGCAAGCAAATCATCAGGGATTTTTTACGACCGATTTGGTCAGAGATATCACCTAAAAAGGCAGCGCCAAAAAACCAGCAGAACATATATATGCTGATCGTTACGCCATACAAAAGGTTACGAGTGGTCGCGCTAAAATGGGCAGAAAGAAAATGAGCGCTAGAGTCAAATAAAAGCGCATTTAAAATAGGGAATACGAGCCCTAACCCCATGCTATCGATAAAAAGCACGAGGAAAAGAGGGGCTGCCGCAATAAAAAAATGGGCTGGTTTATTAGAGATTGTTTGCATGAGTAGATTTATTTTAATAAATGAAGGACTAGAGAGATGGCATTGTAACTGTTACCTTTCCCGATGTAAAGCTGTATCCTATATCCCTGTTTATATTGATTCTTTTTTCCATACACCTTATAATACACTCATGGAGGTGTATATGCGTACTAATATTGTGTTAGATGATAATTTGGTTAAAGAAGCATTCCGTTATGCGTCAGTATCAACAAAAAAAGAATTAATAGATTTAGCTTTACGGGAATTTGTAGAGAACCATCGGCGCAAAGATATACGCGAATTAAAAGGAAAAGTAAAAATTCGCGAGGATTATAACTACAAAGAACTCCGGACTCGAAAAGAAGGAAAATAATCATGTATCTAATAGATACGTCTATTTGGATTGATTATTTTCGAGAAGTTAAAAATGCTTCCACTCAGCGGTTTAGTTCGATTCTTGAGCAAAATATACCTTTTGGAATTACGAGTATTATTTATCAAGAAATATTACAAGGTGCTGCAACTGAATATGATTTCAATCAATTAAAAGAGTATCTGATCACGCAACGGTTCTTTCAACCAAAGGATGAAGTTTTAACTTACGAATCAGCTGCAAAGTTATTTTATTCTTGTCGCCGCAAAGGTATTACTCTACGAAGTTCGATTGATTGCCTTATCGCTCAAATTGCAATTGAACATAATCTTATCCTGTTACACCATGATCAAGATTACCCTCGTATCCGATCTGTTGTTCCAGAATTGCAACTTGATTGAATTCTGATCATCCACTTCACTTCCCTTAGCATACAAATTGTCGACCGGCCGCATTTCATATAAGATTTCAACACCTATGAAAAAAGGAAGATGTTCTCGTATGAAAGCGCGTCCGCCGTATCATCGTCGCCTTGGTTTTTGGCTTCTCGTCCTCATCATCGTGGTCACGCTTGGCATCAGCAGACAATTCATAACGTTTAAACAAAACCACCGCTCTCTTCCACCAACACCTGTCGTAGTCGCGAAAGCCACTAGCAAAGACATCCCCGTCTATCTCCCAGCACTCGGTTCTGTTACTCCCACCCGCACCGTTACGGTCCGGACTCAGATTAATGGTCAATTGATGCGCATCCTCTTCCGCGAAGGTCAAATGGTCAAAGCGGGGGAATTACTGGCTGAGATTGATACCCGGCCTTATGAAGCGCAATT
>JAJPJH010000089.1 GCA_021324335.1 Gammaproteobacteria bacterium | reverse complement strand
GGAACAACAAGCGATGTTGTTGAAACGTTAACTTAAACCGCCGTATGCGACACCGCACGTACGGTGGTGTGAGAGGACGGCGGCGTGAGCCGCCTCCTACTCGCTATTAATAACAATAACTTAATCCTCTCTTAATAACTAGCAGTGATCGCTTGGTTATACTTAAGAAATAAAGAAATATAAAAAACGAGGAGGGAATAGTCATGGCAATACCCAATTTTTTTAAAAAGAAACCCGCCGACAGTAAACTGCGGTTGAATGATCAAGATAGATTACGGCTAGAAGAACTCGCGCGCGCTTATCAAGCTTATGCGAAAGCAAATTGGCAGCTTGAGAAAGTGAGAGATGTTGTCAGCACATCAGCTTTTGAAAATCTTTTGTCGATTTATACTGATCGAGAAAATTTTAAGAAAATATTAATTAGCATAGCGAAAGGATTGGAAGTTGGAGAGATTGAGGCAAAGAAGGCGGCGGAGTTATTTTTAAAATTCTATAGGGGTGACTTAAAATCGAGAGGTGGTGAGGTAATAGGAAAGAGTACCCAGTATCAAGAAGAGATGAGGAATCACTTAACTTTTTTTATGCCTAAGTTAGCTGAGAAATTAGATTTCGCACCAGTAAAAGATCAAAAGAAACTAATGGAAGAAAGTATAAAATCAATCGGCAGGAAATTGCTTGATTTGAAAGAGGATCTAAAAAAAGCAAATATCAAAGCAGGTAAACCCTATAAGATTTTTTAAAAGCGAAGGTGCTGCAAAGTTATATTAAATGCTTCAGCAAGCCAAGGCGTAAAGGCTTCGGGATGTGCTAGGAGCTCTTGCTGCAAGTTGGATATATTTACCCAACGGTAAGTGGCGATTTCCTCGGGATTGGGCGTTAGCTGGATGGTGGGCGTAATAACGCCGATGAGCACATGATCAATCTCATTTTCTGCTAAGCCATTAGGGAAATGGACATTGTAATGAAACCAGCCAACATTCTTGAGTCGCGTGGTAAACCCAAATTCTTCTTCCAACCGTCTTTCCCCAGCGGCAATCACTTCCTCGCCTGGGCGGGGGTGGGAACAGCAGGTGTTTGTCCATAGGCCGGGGGAGTGATATTTATGGAAGGCGCGTTGTTGGAGGAGTAGCTCGAGAGTAGCCTCGTGATGGCGGAAGATAAAGATGGAAAAAGCCCGGTGTAGCAGGTTTTTTTTATGGGCTTCTAATTTTTCTGCTTGACCGATTTCTTGATCGTGCGTATCGACTAAGATAACGGATTCAGTTGTTGGCATAATATGTTCCAGTGGGTGGTGGCCTTTTATAGCGTTATGGGGTATGGATTGCAAGTGAAGTTACTCGCTCTAATAGAACATGGGTAGCTGTCAGTAGATCACCTAATAGCTGTTCATCAATTTCAAAATATCCCTCGTATTCGGCCACATTTCGAAGAGCATGACATTTCGCTAATATTCGCCATACTTCCATTCCTACCCCAAGCGTATTCGGCAAAACTTGAAAAACAGTGTATCGATTAGTAGACCGATAGCCGTGCCATCTCAATGCTGCTAATGCAAATGAATGCGCTGCTTTATACGCCAGAAGAAAGCGATTTTCTAATTGAAGAGTGGTATTATTTGCATCCTTTAAGCTTATTTTGCCAGACTTTATTAGACCATTAAATTCAGTTTGCTCAAATGACTCAATTTTCAGTTGATTCGTTTTTACCAGATTGGCTAAGTTTGCTAAGCTCATCCTCGGATCCTATTAAAAAAATTTTAGGTTGGTTTCCTACCTTCGTGACAAAATGATTACCTTCTTTGTATTTCCGCGCCCATTCTGATAATGAATATAAGGTAGGATTAATTTTTCGGCCTAGTTGTAATTCGCCTTTTTCTAATAATCGAAATATATCAGCATATGTTAAATCTTTCCCAATCAGCATTAAATCAATATCACTGTTCACTGTATCTTCATGCTTTGCTATTGAACCATATATAAATGCAACATGAATTTGCTTGGAGGCTGGCTTAAGTAGTTCTTGCATTACCTCAGCTAATCCGAATGTTTTTAAAATGAAGCCACGCAGTTCTGAGAAAAATGGTGCTGATCGATTGGCTTGATAACGTTTTTGATTACCCATTTGCTTCACTATTATAAGCTCTGCCGCAGTTAAATGTTCTAATTCGCGTTGTACTGCACCTGTTCCTGAATGAGTTAACCGAATAATTTCATTGGTATAAAAATCTGCCTCGGGCTGGCAATATAACAATCCCAGCACCCGCTGGCGTACTTTTGGAAACAAGGCGTCTAAGGTATTCACTTTTCTCTTTATCATATGGGTATGATAATACCCAAATTGGGTATTATCAAGTCTAGAGATAATCCATCAGAATGGTTAAAAAATACTCTTAATAGCTTGGATAGTGCTAAATTTTGGTATTATTCTTACTTACTGATGGCTTTATGACTTAGGGCAACGAGATGCTAAATAAAAACTGGCAAAAAGATATATATCAAATATCAACCGATAAAAGCAGGTTGGATTGGCAGCTCATTTATAATTTCCTAAGCAAAAGTTATTGGGCAAATGGAAGAACATTTGAACAAGTCTCCCATTCTATCGAGCATTCCTTGTGTTTTGGCCTGTATGCGGAAACTCAACAAGCAGGTTTTGCTCGAGTGATTACCGATTATTCTACCTTTGCTTATTTGGCAGATGTTTTCATTCTTCCCGACTATCAGGGTAAAGGCCTGGGAAAATGGTTGATTGAGACGATATTTAGTGTGCAGGAATTGGCAGATGTTATTACTTGGTTATTGCTAACGAAAGATGCTCATCACTTATATAAGAAAGTGGGCTTTCAATCATTTCCTTATCCAGAGCGTTTGATGGTAAGAAAAAAGGGCGGTATTGAGTAGGGTTCATATTTTGAAAAAAAGCTTGCTGCCAATGCCCAATCTCAGCCACTTATAGCGGTTGCTGTGGTCAGGTCTTTTCCAGTAGAATGGGGACCTTTTATAAATCTAATAGTCCTGATCTCAAGCAAATATGCGCTGGCAAAAGAGAGAGCAAATCGCAACCATTCCCATGCGCGTGGTGGGGCCGGTCAAGGTCATCAGCACGGAAGTGACTGGCGATGTGCCTTTGCCGCTCGCAACGCTCGAATCCCCCCTATGGCCTTCCACCCATCGCGGGGCGCGGGTTTGTACCCAGGCAGGAGGGATTAAGGCGACGCTTTTAGATGAGCGCATGACGCGCTCTGTGTTGGTCGAAGCGGATTCGGTAGCAGAAGTTTATTATGTGGCTCAGGATATCCAGCAGCAAAAAGACCAGCTTCAAACAATTATTAGTGCAAACAGCCGATTCGCTAAGCTCTTAGCTATTCACACACAAATCGTCGGTTCTTTACTCTACCTACGCTTTGAATTGCTGACAGGCGATGCGGCTGGCCACAATATGGCGACACTCGCCTCCGATCGTATGTTAGAATGGATACTCACACACTATCCACAATTACGCTATGTTTCTATTTCAGGGAATTTTTGTTCAGACAAAAAAGTCTCCGCTGTCAATGGCATTTTAGGACGCGGTAAAAATGTGGTAGCAGAGGTCACTATTTCATCTGAGCTCTGTCGGCAATTTTTAAAAACGACACCTGAAAAAATTGTGGAACTGAATATTAAAAAGAATTTAATTGGCAGTATTATCTCCGGCGGCTTGCGCACAGCGAACGCGCACTTTGCCAATATGCTACTGGGATTCTATCTAGCAACCGGCCAAGATGCTGCAAATCTTGTTGAAGGCTCGCAAGGGATGGTACATGCAGAAGTGCGCGGCAACAATTTATATTTTTCTGTCACCTTGCCTAACTTAATTGTCGGCGCAGTAGGCAACGGAAAAACATTGGAATTTGTACAAGAAAACCTACGCTTACTAGGCTGTGTTGAAAAACGCGAACCTGGCTATAACGCCAGACGATTGGCGATTATTGCCGCCGCTGCTGTCTTATGCGGTGAATTATCCCTGCTGGCAGCGCAAACACATCAGAGTGAATTAATGCGTAGTCATTTAAAATTGGAACGTAAAAGTAAGGAGTCACGCCGTGATTAAAGTGGGTATTGATGCCCTAGCTCTGTATACCTCGCAGTATGCCTTAGATCTCGCCACACTGGCTCATGCAAGAGGGATAGACTCGGATAAATATTATGTCGGATTAGCTCAACACGTGATGTCTGTTCCCCCACCCGGTGAAGATATTGTGACGATGGCTGCGAATGCAGCCAAGCGGGCATTACAAGATATCGATTCTACCGCTATTGAAATGCTGTTATTTGCAACTGAATCTGGGATTGATCAATCAAAAGCAGCCGGTATTTATGTGCACGAATTATTAAATTTACCCGCGCGCTGCCGAGTCGTGGAATTAAAACAAGCTTGTTATAGTGGTACTGCTGCCTTGCAGTTGGCGTTACCCTTTTTACGCGAAAATCCCCACAAAAAAATCCTAGTGATTGCTTCCGACATTGCACGGTATGGCTTAGGCACACCGGGTGAATCCTCTCAAGGTGCAGGTGCTGTTGCCATGGTGTTATCAGCTCATCCACGTATCCTCGCTTTCGAACCGGAATACGGTGTCGTAACAGAAAGTGTGATGGATTTTTGGCGGCCTAATTATCGTCATGAAGCATTAGTCGATGGAAAATATTCCAGTAAGCTCTATCTCACCATGCTAGAAAAAAGCTGGCAGCAATATCAAACGGTATCGGGTCGCCAATTTGCTGATCATGATTATTTTTGTTATCACACACCTGTTCCGCGTTTGGTAGAAAAAGCGCATCAATATTTATTGAAATTGAATAATATGACGCATCTGCCAGAAGAAGTGAGTGCGAAACAAGTGAATGATTCGTTGGTGTATGGAAAACAAATTGGGAATAGTTATTCTGCTTCCCTTTATGTGGGCTTAGCTTCTTTGTTAGATTCTGCCACAGGCGATTTAGCCGGTAAGCGCATTGGTTTTTATAGTTATGGATCGGGTTGTGTAGCAGAATACTTTAGCGGCATCGTTCAGCCAGGCTATCGCAATCGCTTAAATACCCCTTATCACGCTGAATTATTAGCTGCACGAGAACGCCTCACGTATGAGGAGTACGAGAAATTTTATACGTTTAAATACGTAGAAGATGGCAGCCAACAAGATATTCCTGCCTACCAAACAGGCGCATTTCGTTTAACCAAACTTCAACAACACAAACGTGTCTATGAAGCCACTGCGACAGCCCATGAACAGCCTAGTTATCAACAAATTCCCCTCTCCCAGAAAGGGAGGGAGGGCAAAGGTGAGAGTGCAACCCCTGTCAAAGTCTACGCCCCCGGCAAACTCATCCTTTCTGGTGAACACGCCGTTGTTTATGGCCAACCCGCTTTGGCAATGGCAGTCAACCGCTATGTCACTGCCACCGTCATGCCCGAAACTGTCCCCCAAGTCCTCTTCGATTTATCTGACCTAGCCCATCGCAGCCATTTAAGCTTTAGCGCCCTGCAAGCTTTAAAAGACAGTATCAAACGTAAATACCACCGCTTCATTCGCGGCGATTTCAGCATTCGTGAGGTTTTACAAAAGCCTTTTGAACTCGCCCAATTTGCGCTCGGCATTTTAGCCGAATCCTTAAATTTATCCTTACCTCACGGTGTCCAAATCAAAGTGCAATCCGACTTACCCATCGGTTGCGGCATGGGTTCCTCCGCTGCTACGATCTTAAGCGTGATGCAAGCGACGTCTGACTACTTAAACATTCCCTTGTCTCCAGAGCAATTATTTCAACTCGCTCTTGAAGCAGAAAACATGCAGCATGGCCGCTCTTCCGGCTTAGATTTGCGTATTGCGCTAGAAGGAGGCTGTCTTTACATGCAAGGAAAAAATATTCAAAAACGTGCTGTGCCGGAGCTTCCCATGTATCTAGTCAATAGTGGGACACCTCTCACCACCACAGGACAATGCGTGGAAAAAGCAGCTCCCCACTTTGCTTCCCAGCAATTAAAAGATGATTTCGCCGCCGTTACGCGTATGATGGATGAAGCATTACAACAGCAATCATGGGCAAAAATGCAAGAAGCTATTCGTGCTAATCATCAATTACTCGTCCGCATTGGTGTCGTACCCGAAAAAGTGCAGCACTTTATTGCTGAACTTGAAACCTTAGGCGGCGCAGGGAAAGTTTGCGGTGCAGGGGCGGTTGCCGGTGAACAAGCAGGTGCAGTGCTCGTTTCCATTGAAGATAAGCAAATTGTCAGCAACTTATCCTCCCGTTTCGGTTATAACGTCATCCCCATCGCTGGCGAACAACGAGGTGTACATGCAGCTTAAAGCTTCCGCTCCCGGCTCTTTGATGTTGCTAGGCGAATACGCTGTTTTATACGGTAAACCAGCGCTCGTCTGCGCAGTCGACAAACGAATTGCTGTCACCCTCACACCGCGTACAGATGAAACCATTGAAATTCATTCTGCCTCCCATGGCCATCATGTCACCACCTTATCCCAGTTAACCATCGAAAAACCATTTCACTTTGTGCTAGGCGCATTGAAGCATTATCAAACCCGCTTAAGACGGGGTTGTAATATTGAAATTACGTCCGAGTTTTCTGATAAAGTGGGTCTAGGGTCCTCTGCAGCGGTAACAGCAGCAACCTTAGCTGCGATTATTACTTGGCTAAATATTAAAATTTCACCGATAGAATTAATCCGTCAAGGACGCACTGTCATACGCCAAGTGCAGGGTACAGGTTCTGGTGCAGACATAGCAGCTTCCGTGTTTGGCGGGATAGTCGGGTATCAACCCCAGCCGCTCATGGCAGAAAAATTTTCAACCTTACATCCTTTAAGTGTGATTTATGCCGGCTTTAAAACACCTACTGTTGAAGCGATTAAACAAGTCCAGCAAACTTTTTCCACCCGTCCTCAACTATTTCGCCATCTTCAAAACGGCATTGGCCAATGTGCCTTAGACGGCATACAGTATGTACGACAAGCTGATTGGACGAAGTTAGGAGAAATCATGACTATTCAGCAAGGCATGATGGAATCATTAGGGGTGAGTATGCCGTTATTACGTGATTTAATAGAGAAGTTGCATCAACAACCCGGCATGTTAGGGGCAAAAATTTCTGGTTCCGGTTTAGGGGATTGTGTGATCGGCTTAGGGGAATTGACCCACGTTCCTGATAGCCTGCATCATATTCCTGTCATGATGACGCAGCAAGGAGTTCAGTGTGAGAAAATCTGATGTAATCCAACTCATTTTCCATCGCCCCCCTCCAACAGACCCTAAGCATGAAAAAGGCCTTGCTTTTGCTCCCACGAATATTGCCTTAGTAAAATATTGGGGAAAACGGGATGCTGAGCTGAATTTACCTATGACATCTAGTCTCTCTATCGCTTTACCTGATAAAGGGGCGATGACCACGGTGATGTTACAAGATCAGGCACAGGAGACGGTCATAGTCAATGATCGTGAAATCCCTTCTGATTCAGAATTTGTAAAACGCATTACCCAGTTTTTAGATTTATTTCGGCCCGAAAAAAAATGGCATTTAAATATTAATATCAAGATGAATATTCCCATTGCTGCCGGGCTTGCTTCCTCTGCGTGCGGTTTTGCTTCACTCATTTCTGCTCTGAATGATTTATTTGGTTGGCAATTAGCCGCTCATCAACTCTCCATTCTCGCGCGCTTAGGTAGCGGCAGTGCAGCACGGTCTTTTTGGACTGGCTTTGTGGAATGGCATGCAGGTGTTCAGTCAGATGGTATGGATAGTGTCGCCGAACCGTTGTCTGTGGAATGGCCTGGACTCTGCGTAGGGCTATTAACCATGAGCGACAAAGAAAAACCGATTTCTTCTCGCGAAGGCATGCAGCGCACTGTTAATAGTAGTATTTTATATACGGCATGGCCTAAAAAAGTGACCCAAGATTTAGCAATTCTCAAACAAGCGTTACACGTCAAAAATTTTCCTTTATTAGGCGGTACAGCTGAGTCCAATGCTTTAACCATGCATGCGACAATGTTGGCTAGCTGGCCGCCGGTTTGCTATTTCTTACCGGAGACCATCGCGGCGATGCAGCAAATTTGGAGCTTGCGCCGCCAAGGGTTAGCGCTTTATTTTACGGAAGATGCAGGGCCAAATTTGAAATTGCTGTTTCTTGAGGAAGATATTGGCGCGGTGAAGGAGCATTTTCCATCGGTTGAAGTGGTAAACGTATTTGAGAAGGAATAATGTATAGTTTGGCATTCTTCCCGCCTGAATGCAGGGAAGAATGCCAAATAACTTCTAGCTACTAATTGAACGAAGGTAAACTCGACCGTAATTGCTCAGTTTGCAGTGGAATTGAAGCCTTTTCTCTCGGAGGATCTTGGTTAAAGAGAGTCGGTGTTTTTGCTAATGAAACAGAGGGTTGCTGTAGGAATGAAGGGATATCGCAATTGCTAGTTGCGGCTAACGTTTCTGTATGGTTAGAAGCAGCAATAGTTTCGTAAGTATTTTTTTCATCCATTGTTTCAGTCATTATTTCTTCCGTTGCGTTCTGATTATTCTCAGCATAAGACAAGGTATGCGAATCTGAGTTTACAGTAAAGGTAATATCCATAGCATAATTTTTATTGCTATTAGTTTCTCTCTTCATTTTGTGAGATAGACTTTTACTATGTGAGGATAGCTGGGTGTGAGGAATTAGCTGATTACATGCGAAACAGGCGTATCTCAATTTAGGCCTTTTGTTACTATTCGTATGTTGGGTGGAAGGGCAATGACCATCACTTGCTTGCGTTAAAGACTTTCTTTTATGATCTGGACAAGGCGGAAGATGGTGGTATGTTGCGTTACATGTAGGGCAAACAAGTTCCTTACTAATAGCATCATCTATTTTACTTCTTTGAGTACTAACGTATTGCCCAGTCACCGTATTAGCAGCATTTGTTATCGATGAAACTATCTTACTAGTACTATTATTGCTATTGGTCATTTCTTTGTTTTTTTTAACTTTGATGGATTGATTAGAATGCGGTTGGGCTTTCCTTTTAATTCTTCGAGCAGGTACAGATGCTGTGTTATCATCAATTGATTGATTTGTTTTTTCTAAATTGATATTCGAATAAATTAAAGTATTTCTCTTTTGTGGGAAAAAATTATTTGTTTTAGCTAAATCAACTTTATTTAATTGGCTTCCCAAATCGTTGGATATGGAATTTTCGGATGCTTTTGTTTTGCCTATAGTAATAATTTCATAAGCTTTAGGACGATATTTTTCAATATTAGTTTGAAATTCTTTAAAGTTAAAAGTAGTCCCGCTATAGCATTTATAAAGACATTCCTCACTACCATCATTTTTTTGATAAGGTGGATCCATAAAAAGCAAAATTTTCTTCCGTCCATCATCTCCTGGGCATTCTGATAAATTTAAATACTGAGAGATGACAGTATCATAATCTTCGTTAGTAATGGTAACATTTTGGTTCTTGAGTAGATTTGCTATTTTCATAATATTATTATGAAATAAGTTATGATTTTTTTTGGTTGCTATGGAGCAATTATATTCTCCATTAGCATTCACTTGTGGAATGTTATCGTGAGCATAGCTGATTAATATAGCCATATCAATGATGTGACTGTCATGACTATATTCAGGGTGAGCCAACTTTCCAGCTATTTTATTGTTTATTCTGTTTCTTATAAAAAAGAATAATTCTTTTTTCAATACATTCATCAGTTCGCAATTTATGGTTTCTTCTATAAGCTGCGTTGAGTTATTTTTTAGCTTACTTAATTTTTTCAAGAAATGGTCAATGGAAATTATTTTTTTCTTTCGGAATTTACTGGTGAATAATTGGTTTATAATTTTGGTATTAGTCTCAATATTTTTTAAATCTTCAGTGAGCATTTCGGGGATAAATTGTCTAATCACATTTTTTATTTCCTTCTCTTTGTTGTCCTGATAGAGTGCTTTAATTTTATTTGCTGTTATTTTGAAGTTATGCTGCTGTTCGTCATTTAATTCTTCTTGGTTAGAGAACTTATCCAATAGTGCAATACGATGAAGGTATTCTTGGTTAAAATAACTACCGTTACTTTTTAATAATTTGAATATCTCTACAATATTATCTGCCTTATCATTGATAATGATATGATCTGCCAAATTTAATTTCGCCACTGCTATAGACATTTGGGCTGAACCACCAAAGGGTTCAATAAAATATTTGACACGAATTAAATTGCCATTATTATCTTTTGGCCAAAATTTGGACATAAGCATTCTGCAAGTTTTTGGCGGTTTTTTTCCAAAATAGGGAAAAGATGGAGGAATTTCTATTCTGTCTAATTTTTCATAAGGAATATGGTCAGGAGATTGAGTGGATACATCGGTAGAAACGGGGGCGGGTTCAATTGGGACTCCCACAGCATCTATTTTTTCGGATGGTGTAACGAGTGAATTAGCAACATCTGTCGTGATCTTATCGCTATTTGAGCATGCTTGACTAAACATATTATTATATTTCCTCTTTTAATATAAACTAAAATATCAAATACGAGTGCAAACTATCTATTTCCAATATCCAAATAATCCTCGGGAAGAATTGTTTAAATTATTAACATTTTGTTTTTCTCTATAATCCCACTCCGGACTCATTACTTTATCATAAATTTGATAATATTCTTGAGAGATCTTTTCGATATCAATAGCTTTTACGATATTTTCATAAAAATATTTTTTTTTCTTGTCGATTTTATTCTGAAATTCATCGCGATATTCTTGAAATTCTTTCATTATCAAACCAAAAACACATTCCCCATTTTCCTTTAAGAAATCTTTAAAATTAGGTAAAAGTGATTCAAACTCAGGCGGCGTCAGAAGTACTCTTTTAAAATAAGCTAAATTAGCCACTTTACGTTTTGGCATGCTTTCAAAGGCATTTTCTTTACTATCAGGAAATAGAAGATCCGTGCGCATTCCTAGTTCAGTCAAACATTTATACATTTTTTCTGTCGTGAGAATATATTTCAACATGATTAAATATTTATTAAAAAGCCAATCTTGCATCGAACCCATTTCTTCAAATAATTTATTTTCTTCACGGGAATACGCATTTCTACTCATGACTTGTTTTACCACACATCTAGGCACGATTTTTTTTGCCATGTTAGAGGGCGTGAATGCTGAGCTCGCAGAAGAAGATCCCCCTGATAAAATGGTTTGTTTAGCAGGTGAATAATAATAATCGTGGAGACCAGCAACGAGAACGGGAAAATTGATAATATCTTCTTGGGTATAAGTAGGTTGGGGTGGTTTTCTGGAAAGAATCCAATTTGTCCAAATTTCTTTAAGATTCTCTTTTTTGACAGCATCAGCTTTAAATGGATAGGTTACATAGCCTTCCGTCATATCAAAATCAATGCGTGAGCCATCATCTCCCAAATTGTATTTATGCCAGTCCGATTCATGGCACAGATAACTAGCCGTATTACCTCTAGCTTGGCCTCGAATAAATCCATAATTTCTTAAGTTACCTGCTTTTATTTGAAAAGGTCTACCCAAAATGGTTTCTGTTAAGATGTTATTTTTATCTTCTTTCTCTAAATCAATCCCTTTCTCTTGAATAATTTGATACATGATTTCTTTATACTTAACTTCTTTTGCATCCAATATTTTCATTTTCTCAACTAATTCTATTGTTTTATCAAGACAAGTAGATTCTGTTGTGATATCTCTTATATTTTTTAACTCTTCTAAATGTTTTTTTCGCCTTTTTAGTATGTCTAATAAAATAGCAATGTTTTTTGTATTAAAACGAAAATCAATTTTCAAGTAAGGCTCTAATTCTTCTTTGATCGTCGATGAAATGCCTTTTTGGTCCCAGTATTTATCTTTGACATAGTTATAATTACTTTTTAAAAAATTAAATGCTGTATAACTATAACTTTTTGGATCTTGAATGGGCCTATTTAATAGTTTTGTAAATTCTTCGAGTTTTTCAATGACGGATTTACGAAGTACTTCTTGATCGATTGATTCCGTGATTAATTCTACAGGATTAGCGACAGCTTCACTTTTAAAAAAATGGTTTTTATTGCTGCCAAATTCAATAAACCAAGGCATACGTTTAGAAATGACGCCTACGATATGAAATTTACCATCATAGTAAGCATAAATAAGACGCATGCGGGGGGCGAATCGTTTTCCTATTAAAAGACCCATCCAATAGGAACAGACTACTTCGGAGTCAGAAAGACCAGAATCAGGGATATTTTTTTTAAAAACATGGATGTTACCATTCTCTTTATTTTTTATTTTTGCATTGCACGAGACATGGGAGGATATTCTTTTCTCTTTTTCTATAAAATTCAGGTGACTATAGGGACGTGCTGTTTTGGGATAAGTGGGAGGTGGTGCAGGGGCATCTAATAACTTCTCAAATTCATCCGTGAATTCGATTTGAGGGGATTTTTTTGCATCTTCTAATAATAAGTCGAGAAATTTTTCAGCTTCCGCTGTTTTTTCATCGTTAAGCTGATCTTCCTGCTTTTCTTCAGAAACCATAGTTTCCTCTGTTCCCCCTTCCTTGGTGGATGAATTAAAACGTAACAAATAAATATTAAGAAAATCTTATGAGAATTTTTTGTTTGCTATTTTTCCTTTTATGACAATGACTTAAATAAGTTTTTTGCACGCTTCATTTTTATTATTACTAAAAACATGTAGCGCCAGCCGATACGGTTTTCCATAACGCCCTAAGACATAAAATAAATTGCTGCCAATGCAAAAAAAATGCCTATCCATTGTTTGAAGCTGACTGCTTCACGAAATAGAAAGTAGGATAATATGATCGTAACTAAGGGGTAAAGAGCGGTTAAAGTTACCACGGTAATGATTTTACCTTTATCCGCAGCAATGAAATAAAATAAACAGCCTACGCCATAGGCAATACCTGTCAGTAAACCAAAGCTGAGCCCTTTAATATCTGTCGCGGGTTTGAAATTCAGCATGCTCATTGTCACTAAGCCCACTAGGACGACCCCCACCGTTTGAAAAACGAGCGCACTTTTGGAGTCGATGTAAACAATCGCTAATTTGGTAAATAAACCCCATAAGCCAAAGCTGATAAGCGCCAGTAAGGCGGCAGGTAACCACTGTGTCATTGGACTATCCTCGCTATGATTTGTATGAGTAGGCACGCATAAATGCCACCCACTATATCATCTAATACAATTCCAATGCCATTGTGTATTTTTATATCAATAAAACGAATAGGCCAAGGTTTCCAGATATCGAAAAGACGGAAGAGGAGAAAACCTAGGAGAATCCATCCGAAACCCTGTGGGGCGTCAATCATGGTGACAAAAAAGCCAGCAAATTCATCGATATTCATGCCGGGGTGATCATGGATCTGGATGTCATGGCTAATGCGTTCGCTAATCCAGCAGCTAAACACAATAAAAACGAAGACGAAAAGGAGATAAAAGGGTAAGGATAATGATTGAACTAATAAATAGAGAGGGATGGCCATGAGGGTACCAAACGTACCTGGCGCAAAAGGGAGGGTGCCTGTGCCTAAGCCGAAAGCTAAAAAATAAAGCGGATGCTGCCAGATACCATCCGGGAGAGGCGGAATGGTTTTTTTGCGGGAGCGTAGGGCATTAAAAATGTTGGTAACCGCTGCGTGGGCCATGATATTTTTTTCCATCTTGATAACGTAGTTCTAAGCTGGGTTGTGTCGTGATAAAGCCAATACAGGTACAGCGACACGAAAGAGAGGGGGCAATTGCTTCTAATTCTGCGCGTTTGGTTGCAGGGATGGTAAAACATAATTGGTAATCATCACCTGCTGTTAAGGCAAGGTGAATGGCCTCATCGGTGGTGACGGCGTTGGTTAAATGAGACGATAACGGTAAGTCATCAACATAGACGACTGCTCCCAGCTTGCTTTGTTCTAAAATATGCCCTAAATCTGCTGCTAAGCCATCAGAAATATCAATTGCCGCATGGGCAATAGTTTTAATTGCTTCGCCGAGCTGAATGCAAGGTTCGGGACGATTGAGTCGCGGGAGTACTTCATTTCTAGCGACATCGCTAAGCGATATTTTTTTTTGGATAGCTAATAACGCAAGACCCGCATCCCCTAACGTTCCGGAGACGTAAATAAGGTCCTCTGCTTTCGCACCTGATCGGCGTAGAGCTTGCTGGGGTGAGGTAAAGCCCATAGCTTGGACAGTGATAGAAAGTACCGACCCATGCGTTGTATCCCCGCCGATTAATTGGATGTGATAACGTTTGGCCAGCGTAAAAAAGCCGTCGCAAAAATGCTGTATCCATTCTTCATCTGCTTGGGGTAAAGTGATTGCTAGCAAGACCCAGGCAGGCGTGGCACCCATCGCAGCTAAGTCACTTAAGTTGACGGCGAGTGATTTGTAACCAATATCGTATGGCGAGGTAGCTTCAGGAAAATGGACACCCGCGATGAGAGTATCGGTTGTGACGGCTAATTCAGCACCAGGCGGTATTTTTACAATAGCGGCATCATCTCCTATGCCATGGATGACATCAGAACGATGTTCAATTTGCTTGGCGAAATAATGCTCAATGAGCTCAAACTCGGTCATGAAGATAAAACTCGTTAGCGATTCCTTGCGTCACTTTAGCATGGCTTGATGAGTAAGCAAAACTATTGAGCAGGCGCATCGTGCAAATGAGTATGTGATGGGACGATGGGAGAAAGAGTTAAGGGCTGTCGTAGAGGCTTTTTGCTATTAGCTATTGACGCGGTGCTTATGCTTCCAAGGTAATGGAAGTGGATGAAAAAGCAATAACAAATTCATGTGGTGAATAAACAGAAATTTTTGCTGGATGAAAGCCTTTAATGTCGCGAGTGATAATAGCTTCCGCTCCTATATGCATAGCAGCTTCATGTAGTACTGCGTCTTCGAAATTAGTAAAATTAAGAAGTAATGCGGAAGCAAGAATAATACGGTTGACGGGCGCTACATCAAACAATCTAAGAATTTTTTCTATATTCTCCTGGGCTATTTTAGTGCCGAGCGTTTTGGTAAGTAAATAATGTATAGTGGTTACGTTGGTGGCACCAATAACTGTTTCTAATTGACCACGCTCCGTTTGAGAAAAAATCCATTCAGCAGCCTCATGAAACGGCTTTCGTTCTAATAAATGATCGAGGATAACATTGGTATCAATTAATATTTTCATTTGTATTTATCTTTTAGATATTTTTTATAATCGGCTTCGCTTACTTTTTTTCCTCGTAGGATACCCTTTAATGACTGTGTTAAAGGAGGAGTGTGATCACTCTGAGTGGATGGCGTTATTTCTGTGATTAAATAAAGGTAATCAGCTATAAGCTGGGATAGTGATTTACCATGAGCTTTTGAATATTTCTTGGCCGCTTCAATGAGGGATTCTTCAATTCTTACTGTTAACTTAGTATGCATTATCTCACCTTAAGTGCCGTATATTATAATTAAAATTATACGGCAAGCGAGATGGCTCGGCAAGCGGTGATTTATTTTCCTTCCCGCAGCTCGACTACCCGCAATTTTTTTGCAATTCTATCTAACAGCCCATTTACAAATTTATATCCTTCAACCGAACCAAATTTCTTCGTCAACTCCAACGCTTCATTAATAATAACCCGATATGGCACATCCGGACGTTTGATTAATTCATAAATCGCCAATCGCAATACCGCAAGCTCCACAGGATCAATTTCCTGAATACTCCGCCCCAAAAAGGGCAGCATTTCTTGATCCAAATCATGTTGATATTTAGGCACACCGTGAATTAATTCTTTGAAATAATCGAGATCTAATTTTTTATCGATATGATAATTCAAAAATTCATTTTCGATATCATTAATAGGTGTCCCAGCAATGTGCCATTGATACATTGCTTGCAAGGCATAACGTCGTGCATTATGTCTGGCAATAGGATTAATACCATTAAGGTTTTCTGGTGAGGTTTGATTTTTTTCGTTTGGCATGTTGTGTCAATCTTCTTATTTCTCTGTGAAATTCATCAATATCTTGAAAGCAGCGATACACAGAAGCAAACCTGACATAAGCCACTTGGTCAAGTTGATGCAATTCTTCCATCACCCATTCACCTATTTGCGCCGACGGAATTTCTCGGTCACCGCTCGTCATAGCCTTGCGTACAATTCGCGCAATCGCTGTTTCTACTTGCTCGGTACTTACCGGGCGCTTTTCTAGAGCGCGCAACATACCGGCACGTAATTTTTCCTCACTAAAAGGCACCCGGCGGCCGTCGCGCTTAATGACGCGCGGCAGCGTCAATTCTGCCGTTTCATACGTGGTAAACCGTTCCTTGCAATTTGGACATTCCCTGCGTCTGCGCGTCTGATTACCTTCTCGGATCAAACGCGAATCGATGACTTTAGTGTCGTCTGCGTTGCAAAATGGGCAATACATTCGGCTTTCATTTTTTAATTACGATGTGCAAAGTTTATCCGAAATAAAAGAGAAAGAACAGAAAAAAAATCGAAAATAATCAATGTGGCAATAATTGGGCTAGAGGAGGGAGATAAACTCTAGTCTTGAAATAGATGAATTTTAGTGTATTATCATCGACACAATAATCACTTTAACTAAAACTGCAAAAACCAAGCAGGATAGGGAGTGAGAGTCGTTTTCATACCATGGCTAGCAACCAAAACTGCTCTACTCGTGGCGAGTTTTGCCGGCAACGGCAGCACTGCATTAGAGAAGGTCTTTAGTGTAGTCGAGAAAGTAACGCCTGTCAGATACGAATGTGGTTGGTAAAACACGTCGGGGCAGGAATAAAATCGTGAGCACTTTTGTTCACATTTTTAATAGCAGCTTCATGGTTAAGTAGTCCTATGGATAATGAATAGCTAAAAGTGAGATAATATTAATATGTAATTTAATATGAGTCTATTGCGATGATGACCTTATCCATTAATCTTCCAGACCCTTTAGCAAAAGCCAGCCAAGAAGCGGCAAAAAAAATTAGGAATATCGCGTACGCAATTTATTCGATTGGCGATTTCTCATGAGTTGGAACATTTCCAATCTCAGCTTGAACAAGAAGCCATGGCAAAAAGTATCACCGCAATGAAAAAGTCTCACGAATATCTTCAAGACCAGAATTTAGCAGTCTGCATGTTGAATTAGCTGCGAGAGATAATTTGAAAGTTACTAGCTATGCGCTGGTGGAGCATTGCCGATCTATTTCAATAAGAAGAATTGTGTATCCAAGATTAGCCCAACTGACAACAGCCGAACTAGGAATTATTTTACATCGGTTACAGCGATTGGTTGGCTTATAGACATTTTTCGATCTATTTCTTTCAGGCTTAAATTTTTCGCTCGATCAGGTAAGTCACCAATTGCCGTAATAATTGTGCTCGTTCGCCTAAATAATTAATCGCTTCTAATGATTGCTGGTAGAGTGTTTGAATTTTATCTTTTGCTTCTTCTAAGCCGCATAATTTAGGATAAGTGATTTTATTATTAATATGATCTATGCCTTGCTGCTTGCCTAACAATTCCGTATTTACTTCAATGTCTAACACATCATCTTGAATTTGAAACGCAAGCCCAATACAATCGCCGAATTCTTTTAAAGCCCGCTGATCAAAGTCATCATCATTATCAGACGCTAGCCTGCCTAATTCGATGCAGGCAGAAAATAAGGCGCCGGTTTTGAGGCGGTAAATATCTAACAAAAGGTCAGAAGGAAGACTAGGGTCATTCATGACAGTGATATCTAATGCCTGGCCAGCTGCCATGCCGAAAGGACCACAAGCGTTGCTTAACACCGCCATCATTTGCATGCGTTTTTCAGCAGCGAGTGAAGCAGGATAACTAGCAATGGTTTGCATCGCAAGCGTGTGTAATGCATCGCCAGTTAAGACAGCCATTCCTTCACCGTACAATTTATGACAAGTAGGCTTGCCGCGACGTAAATCCGCATTATCCATACAAGGTAAATCATCGTGAATAAGGGAGTAAGTATGAATCAGCTCAACAGCACAAGCAGGAATGTCTAAGTTTTCCAAGGGGGCATTAAAAATACTGCCTGTTGCATAAATCAATAATGGTCGCACCCGTTTACCGCCATTGAATAAGGTATGTTCCATCGCCATTTTTAATTCGAGAGAAGGAATATCATTGAGATATTCCATAAATACCTTCTGGAGTCGGCTTAAGCAAAGTGAGAATAAGTCCTGTAAACTGGATTCATTCATTACTTTCACTGGTTCCTGTGCTCTTTCCCTGTTCTTCATCATAAGCCACCAAGCATTCCTGATTATTTTGTTGGACGAGAATTTGGACTTTTTGCTCTGCTTCTTTCAAGATTTTTTGGCAATGCTTGATTAAAACAATCCCGCGCTCAAATTGATTCAGCGATTGCTCTAAGGTCAGTTCACCATGTTCCATCTTCTCGATTAACTGAGAAATCTCAGCTAAGGATTCTTCTAGATGAGGTAATTTATTCGGCTTTTGTGTCACAACAGTCCCCCCTTATTTGGCTGGAGAAAAGGTAGCTTAAAATCTTCACATATGCAACTTAATGATCACCGTTACCAGGCGTCAACTTTCCACTTACTGCCCCTGCGCTAACGTAAACCCCAACTGCCCATCAAACGTGTAAAGATTCTCTGTCTTAATCACCTCTATCCCCGCCCCATTCAACGCTGAAAGCAGCTTAATAATCTCCTCTTGCCCAATCGCGCTTAACTGATTCACCTCACTCCCTGATTGAAACCGGCAACAGCAATGTCGGACATAAGGTGCTTCAATGGTGCTATTCGGCCATATCTTTAGGCCACGGCTAGTAATTACAATCAATTGCAAAGAGGTATCCAGCGCACCCAGCTTAGCCGCCAATTCATTGGCAGGTATATCAGTGGGGTTATCAATAAAAATATCCACTCCCACTAATTCTTTCTTACTTCGTACCTGCGGCCTCTCGCCATAGCATTCAATCTTTGTATACGCTCCTGGTTTATAATCCGCCGGTTTAAAATGTGAAGGCCGCTGTCCGAGCCGTGCAATCACGGCATCAGCAAATTCTTGTGTCCCGACTTTTTGCTTACTATATGTCGGTGAATAAATATCGCCAGTATGAATACCATCCTCTAAGGTTTTCAGCCACGCATTCTCTATCGCCGTCGCCACCAGCGGTTGGTTAATATGCACTAGCATTTGGATTGCTGCATTCAATAGTCCCGAAGGATTCGCGAGATTTTTTCCAGCGATATCCGGTGCAGAACCATGAATCGCTTCAAACATCGCCATTTGATTACCAATATTCGCAGATCCCCCCAGTCCTACTGAACCTGCTACTTGAGCTGCCACGTCCGAAATGATATCACCATATAAATTCAACGTGACGATGACATCAAAACGTTCCGGCTGACAGGCAATTAAAGCGGTACCAATATCAACAATCAGATGTTCATGTTGAATGGTAGGATAGTCAGCTGCAATTTCATTGAAAACGCGATGAAATAAGCCATCCGTCATTTTCATAATGTTATCTTTGCTTAAGCAAGTCACTTTCTTACGATTAAACTTTTGCGCGTATTCAAACGCATAACGAATAATCTGCTCACAGCCAGGACGGCTCACTATTTTCAAGCATTGATAAACTTCGTCTGTTTGCCGGTGTTCAATCCCCGCATATAAATCTTCTTCATTTTCACGCACAATCACTAAGTCGATATTGCTGCAGGTCGTTTCCACATAAGGTGCATAGGAAACACAAGGTCGTACATTTGCAAATAAACCAAGCGTTTTACGTAGAGTGACATTTAAACTTTTATATCCACCGCCTTGGGGTGTGGTAATAGGTCCTTTAAGTAGCACTTTTGTTCGTTTTAATACGTCCCAAGCTGAATCAGGAATACCGGAGGTATAACCTTGCTGATAAATTTTTTCGCCGACTTCAATTACCACCGGTTCAATTTGAGCCTGTGCTGCTTGAAGAATATGAAGTGTTGCTCGCATAATTTCGGGGCCGATGCCATCGCCATAGGCAATAGCAATAGACGTTTTAATAGTCATTAAGAATCACTCCTCTCATTTCATTATTTTGTTTTACTGAATTAATTCAGCGATCACTTTTTCCATACGCATGGAGCGTGAACCTTTTACTAAAATCGTCGTTTGATTATATAAAAAGGGTTTCAATGCATTGACCAATTTATCTTGCTCATTGAAGTGATAAGCACCTTCACCAAATGCTTGCGCCGTATTCGCACTTAGCTCGCCATAGGTAAAAAGATAATCGATTCCTGCCTGACGAATTTTTTCGCCTGCTGAATGATGCAGCGATGTAGCTTCATTCCCTAATTCTTTCATATCACCTAGCACCAGAATTTTTTTACCGGTAAATGTAGCGAGCGTTTCAACAGCGGCTTGTAGTGAGACAGGATTGGCATTGTAAGTATCATCAATAATCTTGACGCCATTAGGGAGCGTATGCATTTGCAATCGCCCGGGTGCGGGAGCGACTTTTTCCAAGCCGGTTTGAATAGCAGCAAGATCAATACCAACCGCAAACGTAGCGGCAGCAGCAGCTAGCATATTTAATATATTATGTTTTCCTAGCAACGGCAGATGAATAGCAACATTCCCTTTAGGGGTGCGTAAGGTGAGCTCTTGGGTAGCTGTTTCTTGTGAGAGAATGCTGATATCTGCATCGGGATGAAATCCGAAGGTAAGATAAGGGCGTTGGCCGATTTTTTCTCGCCAGAAGGTAAAGAAAGCATCATCACGATTGAGAATAGCGATGCCGTTAGGAGGTAAACCTAGGAAAATTTCTGATTTAGCTTCTGCCACACCGGCTACACTACCCACACCTTCTATATGGGCGGAAGCGGCATTCGTAATGACGGCAACTTGAGGTCGTGTGAGTTTGGTCAGATAAGCAATTTCGCCAAAATGATTCATGCCCATCTCAATTACCGCATAGCGATGAGTGACATCCAAGCGGGAGAGCGTTAAGGGTAAGCCAAAATGATTATTGAAATTCCCCCGGGTAGCGAGTACCTGAGTAGTATCCCCCTGGCAGGCAGCGGTGAGAATGGAAGCGATCATGTTTTTAAGCGTGGTTTTGCCATTACTGCCTGTCACGGCAATCACAGGAAGGGTATGCTGCTGACGCCAAGCAGAGGCCAATTGACCCATTGCAATCACGGTATCTTTTACCTGAATTTGCGGTAACGGTGAATCTCCCGCGCGCATCACCAGCGCTGCTGCAGCACCTTTTTGATAAGCTTCTGCCAGCAAATCATGGCTATCTACTCGCTCCCCTTTAATCGCCACAAATAAATTACCAGGCTCTATCGTTCGGGTATCAATACTGAGACCGCGAAATGGTTTGTCCATAGTGGGTGAAGGCGTTCCCAGGAGAGCAGCTGCCTGTGCGAGAGTCATTTGTATCATTGGGAAAAAGTCCATATTAAAAATTAATTGAGGCGTATAATATCATTTTTGAGGAAAAATCAGAATGAAAGGCAGCCATCGGAGGCTATCTTAATGACTATCGCCATTATTTCTCACCCTGATTGCCTGTTGCATACCGCAACTGAAGGTCATCCTGAATGTCCTGAACGGGTCAAAGTGATACAAGAAGCCCTAACCCATTACCCTTTCAAGGTGCCGGTAAAGTTTTTAGAAGCGCCAATGGCTAACAAAGAGTACTTAATGCCTGCGCATGATAAACGGTATCTCGATTGGGTTATATCCAATGTGCCGAAAGAAGGCTTAATCCAGATTGATATGGATACCTACATGAATCCTTACACTTTAAATGCGGCTTTAAGAGCAGTAGGTGCGGTCATATTAGCGGTGGATAGCGTGATGCGGCATGAAGCACAAGCTGTATTTTGTAATATCCGGCCACCTGGGCATCATGCGGAGCGAGAGCAGGCGATGGGATTTTGCTTTTTTAATAATGTGGCAATAGGAGCCTTATATGCGCTGGAGAAGTATCATCTCGAGCGGATTGTGATAGTCGATTTTGATGTCCACCATGGGAATGGGACGCAGAATATTTTTCAGCAAAATAAACAGGTGATGTACTGTTCCAGTTTTCAATATCCTTTTTATCCTGGTTATGACGAAGAAATGGATAGTGATCATATCTTAAGTGTCCCCTTAGAGGCTGCTACGAGGGGCGATGTATTTCGGCAGCGAGTGCAAGCGGCATGGTTTGATAAGATCGCCGCTTTTCGGCCGCAATTAATCTTTTTTTCTGCTGGGTTTGATGCGCACAAAAATGATCCGCTGGCGGAATTAGGGTTAACTAAAGAGGATTATGTGTGGTTAACGGAACAGATCGCGAAAATAGCGAAAGTCCATTGTGAAGGGAAAATGATTTCAGTCTTAGAGGGCGGTTATAACTTAGAAGTACTAGCAGAGTGTGTACCGGCGCATGTAGAGGCGATGGTAATTTAGGCAGTGGCTACAAAAGGTCCACTTTTAACGCACCGTACAGCAGAAATCGCTCGGCCGATAAAAAGGCCAGTAAAAAAGCCATAAGCCAAGAACATCGCCATCATCCATTTCGGCTGCTTCAACACATCAGGGTCAATGGCCATTTCATGGCCGTAATAATATCGCGTTAGAAAAATTACCAGCAATACGATGAGCAAACTCCATGAGCCGGGTACATGAAGTTTCGCTTCTTTAGGGATAGCCTTGATACGCAGCAGGCGGAATTGCACCTTGCCTAATAGTATTCCTACTAATAAGGCCCCTAACCACATGCCGACATTGGTAGGCGTTAAATTAACATCTATGAAGAAATTGATGAGGGAGAGGGGAATTAAAATTGCAGGCAGGACAAAAAAGCTGCGAAGAGGGACAGTCCGTGGTTTAGTAGCCGATAACCCTGCTCGGAGTAAGAAGATAAAAATGACGTAAACCCACCAAGGCGTATTTGCAATTGTATCCCAGATCGACTGTGTCATACCCACCTCGACGGTTAGATGATAGCTGAATGGGCGATAGTGGGATCGAACCACTGACCCCTACCGTGTGAAGGTAGTGCTCTCCCGCTGAGCTAATCGCCCGCTAGACCGGCCATTTTAGGGTGGAGGGGTAGAAAGGTCAATTTGTTTTAGGATCTCTGTTACAATAGCCGCCTTTACGTTGGACAACAAAAACAAAGGCATGAATTATGGTTCGTACACGATTTGCACCGAGTCCCACTGGCTATTTACATATTGGCGGCGCACGTACCGCTTTATACTGTTGGCTTTATGCTCGCAAGATGAAAGGAACGTTTATTTTACGCATTGAAGATACCGATCTCGAGCGTTCGACCCAAGAATCCGTCCAGGCGATTTTAGATGGGATGGCCTGGTTGAATTTAGATTATGAGGAAGGCCCGTTTTATCAGACCAAACGATTTGACCGCTATCATGAAGTCATTCAGCAGATGTTGGCAGAAGGGAAAGCATACAAATGCTATTGCTCGAAAGAGCGCCTTGAAGCGCTACGTGAAGCGCAAATGGCTAGAAAAGAGAAGCCACGTTACGATGGTTTTTGCCGGGATAGGAGTGAGCCGGGTGAAGGTAGTTTTTGTGTACGATTTAAAAATCCGACCACAGGAGCAGTGGAATTTGATGATTTAGTCCGTGGCAAATTAACGTTTGCGAATGCGGAATTAGATGACTTAATTATTGCTCGCAGTGATGGGACGCCTACCTATAATTTTACTGTCGTCGTGGATGATTTAGATATGAACATCACGCATGTCATACGGGGTGATGATCATATCAATAATACGCCTAGACAGATCAATATATTGCGAGCACTCAGTGCCACGCCGCCGCTTTACGCGCATGTTCCCATGATTTTAGGTAGTGATGGTAAGCGGCTTTCCAAACGGCACGGCGCCGTGGGGGTGATGCAATATCGAGAAGATGGCTTTTTGCCGGAAGCATTGCTCAATTATCTGGCGCGCTTAGGGTGGTCGCACGGGGATCAGGAAATTTTTTCAATCGATGAGTTAATTCACTATTTTGATATTAACGACATCAATCGAGCGCCTGCTGCTTTTAATCCAGAAAAATTGCTGTGGTTGAATCAGCACTACATTAAAACCAGCGACCCAGCTCATGTAGCGAAAGAATTTGCTTGGCATATGGAGAAGCAGGGGGTTGATACCAACAATGGCCCAGCCTTAATTGATGTCATTCGTGCTCAATGCGAGCGTACGAAGACGTTGCGCGAAATGGCGGAGCGGAGTCGGTATTTTTATGAGGATGTTGTCATGAGCGAAGAGATGAAGTCTCATTTCCCTGCCGAACTGATGCCCGCTTTAACCTTAGTTCGTGATGGCTTAGCCACGCTACCCGACTGGACGAAAGAATCTATACACGGTGTATTGCAGCGCGTAGCAGATGCCCAAGGCCTAAAATTAGGCAAATTAGCACCAGCTGTACGTGTCGCTATGACGGGTGGGACCGTTTCTCCGCCTATTGATGTCACTATTTTGCTCATTGGAAGAGAGCGAGCGATAACTAGATTAAATAAAGTGATTTTTTAGGTTGACAAACAAGGACTTGGTACCTAGAATCGCGGTTCTCGTAAGCCATTACGGGGCTATAGCTCAGCTGGGAGAGCGCTTGCATGGCATGCAAGAGGTCGCCGGTTCGATCCCGGCTAGCTCCAGTGACGTCACATAGTACGTCCCCATCGTCTAGAGGCCTAGGACATCGCCCTTTCACGGCGGTAACCGGGGTTCGAATCCCCGTGGGGACGCCACCTTTTGGAGTTTTTTCTAAAATTTCCTCTCTTGTTTCAATAAGCTATTTCACGTCGTTAATTTTTTCTCTATACACACTAAAAATGCGTATAATTAGAAAGGGCATAGGATGAGCAAAACATATAGTAGTCGGGAAGTTATCAGGCGCTTAAGGGATGATGGATGGTATGAAGTGAGAGTAACTGGTAGCCATCATCATTTTAAACATGCGGAAAAAAATGGAATTGTGACTGTGCCTCATCCTAAAAATCAACTAGGCAAAGGGCTATTAAATAGCATCTTAAAACAAGCAGGATTGAGGAGGAATAAATGATGGTTATTGAATATATTGGGTTAGCTGAAAAAGTTGATGATGGTTATACTGTTTTTTTTCCAGACTTTCCTGGCCTCGGCTCAGCAGGTGATTCTTTAGATGAGGCCCGAAAAAATGCTAAAGAAGGATTGATAGCGCATATTGAGCTAATGATAGAAGAAGGAGAAATAATTCCTGCGGCATCATCGTTAGATAACATAATAAAATTACCAGATGCCAAAGGGTGTATTCCGCTCTTCGTTTCCATTATTATGCCTTCTGGAAAAGCTCAGAGAGTGAATATCACTATTGATAGTGCATTGTTACATGCTATTGATGTGGCAGCAGATAGTCAGCATAAAACGAGATCAGCACTGTTGGCTGAGGCGGCAGAGAAATTGTTACGAGAGCTTTGATAGCCATGTAAATATTGATGTAACAAAAATCAAATCAATCGCAACGCTTGGCTATATGGACTATGCTGTTATTGAGAATATATTCAGCATGCAGCGTCCGATGTAAGTAAATTAAATATAGAGCTAGTTATTGTATTTCCTCTTTAATTCTCGAAATATCTCACATTCTTCATATCCCAATTGCACGTATAAATCATATGTTTCCCTGGATGCATGAGAAACAGCAACGTGATAACCCAATTCTTTAGCTCGCTTTAGCTGATATCGCTGCATAGCGATTGTGTAATCTATGCTCTGTTTAGTTGATGCATCAGTTAACCAATAGAGACCGGTAACTTGAGCAAAATAACAGGATAAACCTCGCACGATAGGTTTTCCCTCCACATAACCTACATAAAACTCAATAGGATCATCTTCAGTGTAAACAGAAGCGACCCAAGAAAAATATTGTTTAAAAGCGTATTCATTACGAGCTGATACGAGCGCAAAATCTTGCAACGTTTTTTCATCCTTCGCCGGAACAATTTCCAATTCAGGAATATCAGCAATATGCTCATCCCAAGCGTCTAAATCAAAATACATGGCTGAATGATTTTCAGCATTATGATAACCGTGACGTTCTAAACACATTGCTAACTCATCTGGCTGATCATAAGGACTAATCCACCAAGAAAAAGGGACGTTTTTCTTTAGAAAATACTGAGTGACTTCAGCAATTTTATTATCAGCCTCCGCCGAAGAAAAATCCGCATCTAGTACATAATTAAAAGTAGCATCTGCTAAACCCGTATTCACAATTGTAAAACCAGGAATACGAAGCAATTCAATTTGATTTAAATATTGCGCAAAATGGGTCATGTAAGTGTTATAGTTTGTCACCATCGCTTTTACTAATTTCTCGTTCGACCATTTTGAAGCGAGAGGTCCTGTGTTGGGAGTAAGATAATCTACTTTTCGGCCTTCCCATTTTTTTGCTTTTGCATCAATAGATTGAACTAGTTTATCTTTACCGACCACATAATTGTAAATATCCTCGGGAAATCGCTTGGCTAAATCCATTTTAAGTGCTGCATACGCATTAGCATCTTCGGGATGCTCAATGACATAATCTCTAAAATTTACATGGCGTTTAATTTGCGGGCTGCCGCGTTCATGGATATGTAAATGAAATCTAATATCGGGGTCTTGTCGATGAGTAAAAAAACTCCGATGTGGAATGATCTGACGTCGCACATTTTGGTAATTGAGTTCAATTAGTTTTTTGGCAATCCAATCAATTTCACTTAAATCTTCAAATACTAGCATCATATCGATCACTGGTTTCGCAGGCATATTAGGGATAGACGTGCTGCCGATATGGTGAATTTCTTTAAGATGATGACCTAAAGCTTGGCAGAGGCGAGCAGCTTCTTGTTTGAATAACTCAGGCCAGCGTGGATTGTAAGCGACTACTTCTATTTTGCGAGGATTTGTCATTGGATGGATTCCGGCAGAAAGTGAAGGTTTGTAATTTGCATGCTATTGTACTACAATTGTAGTAATAAGCAACAATTGTAGGTGATCATGTATGGGTGTTCCTATCAGAATTAATGAGGCTATTTATAACGAAGCAAAAAAAACAGCTAAGGCAGAGCATCGCTCCATTCCGCATCAAATTGAATTTTGGGTAATGATTGGGAAATGTGCCTTAGAAAATCCAGATTTACCGATTGAATTTGTGAAGGAAATTCTTATTAGCAAGCATTTAGACAAATCAGTCGCGGAGCCTTTTGTTCCTCATAAAAGGAAAAGGCATGGATAGAGTTAAAATTTTACAAATGCCTGCATTTAAAAGAGCTTATAAAAAATTACATTTAAACCAGCAAATCAAAGTTGATGAAGCGATTGAAGAAATAAGAAAAAATCCTAAGATAGGTGAAGAGAAAAAAGGTGATCTGTCGAGAGTGTATGTTTATAAATTCAAGGTTCATAGACAAGAGATGCTTTTAGCCTATGAATGGGAGGAGCAGACAAGAACATTAATGGTACTCGGTGTGCATGAGAATTTTTATCGGGATTTAAAGAGGTAGCTATATAATCGCACAATACCACTTGCTTCTTTTTTCTTCGCTTAATGAAATCTGCTGACTCTCACCGACAGTTGCTGCGATGAACTGTAGGTGGTTTATGTTCTCAACTTTCCAATAAGTCGCTGTATCATTCTCTTTTATATACGTTCCCCCTGTTAGTTGTTCGCCGCATAATTCTTCTTTTCTCGGTAGTGCTTTTTTATCATCTGTTAGGATGACCGTAAAAATTACGGGGGCAGATTGCAGTTGAAATCGGGAAGGGAAAGTAAGAGCAATATATTTTTCTGCTGCCTCGATGGTTGAAAACAATCTTATTGGATGGTGAGGAATAGTAGCAATTAATTGGCGAAGCTCATCAGGGGTAGCTGATTTGGAAGCCGCCGGTCCAATTAAATAATAAGTTTTACCTTGTTGAAGTGTCGTGAATCTTAAGGTGGGAGCAAATAAGGATAGTCTATGTGAAACCAAAGCACATCGGCTGATCGCCTCTACCTCCTCCCTGCTTAATGGCTGAGGAGCATGGGCAAATTGCTGAAATATTTTTACTATTAACTCAGATGGTAGAGAGTCTAGCATTGTCTTCTTCACTCTGTATAAATAGAGGCAGCATCCCACCCACCACCTAACGCTTTAATTAATCCTACAGCCGATGTCATTCGTAAATAATTCACATCTGCTAAGTTTTTTTCTGCTGTGTAAGCCGTAATTTGCGCTGTAATCACACTGGAATAAGGCACTGTCCCAGATTTGTATTGATTAATGACTAATTTTAGTGCTAATCGTGCACTTTTTACCGCTCTTTCTTGCACGGCTGCCTCATCTTGGAGGATGCGCAGCGAAGCGAGATTATCTTCGACATCTTGAAACGCTGCAAGCACTGTTTGACGATAAGAGGCCACACTCGCATCGTAAGCAGCGCGTGAGGCAGCGACTGTCGCGCTACGTAGGCCGCCATCGAAAATAGTTTCAGCAAGTTCTGGGCCGTATGACCAGCCTAAGTTAGGCATGGAAAACCAGTGGTTGTAATTTTGGCCGTTCATGGTAGCTGAGCCGTTTAAGGTGAGGGTAGGAAAATAGGCCGCGATGGCGACACCAATTTGAGCATTTGCTTGTGCCATGAGACGTTCCGCTTGGGCTACATCGGGCCGGCGTTCTAATAAGGCGGAGGGGACCTCCAGAGGAATGGAGGGTGGCGTTTTGGTTGAAGCGTAAGGCGGTAAAGAAAATTCTGCAGGCGGTATGCCAATCAGAACCGCGATGGCATGTTCATATTGTGCGCGGGTAATGCCATTGTTGACGGCGGCTGCTTGAGCTGCTTCTAATTGGCTTTGTGCTTGCACCACATCAGCAAGCGAGGCCACGCCAGATTTATATTGATGACGGGTTAATTGTAAGGTTTTCTGATCTGAGGCAACGGTATCGTTGAGGATCTTTTGATCCGTATCGAGCCCGCGTAGTTCAAAATAATATTGAGCAAGAGAAGCTTGTGACGATAAGCGAGTAGAAGCTAGCAAGGCGGCACTGGATTCAGCGCCAGCGCGACTGGCTTCAACGGAGCGGCGGACGCTGCCCCAAATATCCGGTTCCCATGTGGCATTAAGCAAGAGAGAATGGGTGGTGCTGATTTTGGAGGAAGAACTCCCGGAGCTGCTGGTGGCGGTACCAGTTTGGGTGGACGTTGCGGTGCCGGAAGTAGAGGAACTAACGAAGGAAGAGGTTCCTGAGTTTTGCTTTTCTCGGGTGAGGGTGGCTGAGCCTACTAAGGTAGGGAAATAGTTAGCACGTGCTTCATCGACTAAGGCAAGTGCTTGTTCATAATTGGCAGCGGCATTGAGTATGCTTTGGTTAGCGTGGTTGAGTTGGTCTTCCAGTTGATTAAGTTCGGGGTCGCGGAAGATTTTCCACCATTCACCTCGGTTTTTATCATCAGCCGGTTCAGCGATTTTCCAATCTTTAGAAGCGCTGCCGATTACCGTTTTCCCTTTCGCTTCTTTGAAGGCAGTGGGTGTGGGGGCAGCGGGTCGGATGTAATCGGGGCCGACAGTGCAGGCGGTGAGGAAGAGGATAGTGGAGAGGAGAAGGCTAGCAAATGCTATGCTGTTAATTTTTCTTCTGGTATGGGGGGATTCTCCACTGCTATCTCCACATCCTCTCGTGTCATTCTCGCATCCTCTTATGTCATCCGCGCATCTTCTTGTGTCATCCCCGCGAAGGCGGGGATCTATTGGAAGTATACCCTGAAGGCTAAGTTCATAACCCAGACGCTTGTGGTAAGGCTGGATGGATCCCCGCTTTCGCGGGGATGACACAAGAAGATGCGCGGATGACATAAGAGGATGCGCAGATGACACTCTAGCATGCAGAGATGACAGGTCTTTTTTACCTCTATTCTTGCCATTCACATTCATATCACCTCTCCTCTTCTACTCGCCGCCACGGCAAAATCGTTAACCCCTGCCACCATTTACTATATCGCTCCAACATCAAATAAATGACCGGTGTGGTATACAACGTCAACATTTGACTAACAATCAATCCCCCCACAATCGCAATACCCAGTGGTTGGCGTAATTCCGACCCTAATCCAATCCCAAACACCAACGGTAAGGTACCAAACAGTGCAGCCATCGTTGTCATCATAATTGGCCGAAACCGCAATAAAGCAGCTTGATAAATAGCCTCACGCGGTGTTTTATTTTCCGTACGTTCTACGTGCAAAGCAAAATCAATCATCATGATGGCATTTTTTTTCACGATCCCAATCAGTAGGATAATTCCAATTAACGCAATAATACTCAAATCTGTTCTTGTCAATAATAACGCCAGCAATGCCCCTACACCCGCAGAAGGTAACGTTGAGAGAATCGTCACGGGGTGAATTAAACTTTCATACAACATGCCAAGGACCACATAGACCGCAAATAAAGCAGCTAAAATGAGTAACGGTTCGCTGGATAAGGATGCCTTGAAAGCTTGAGCCGTTCCTTGGAAATCACCATGAATACTCGCTGGCAAATGCATTTTTTGTATGGTTTGCGCGACTAAATTAACCGCATCTCCTAATGCCACACCTGGCAGTAAATTAAATGATAACGTCGCTGCAGGTGCTTGGCCTTGATGGTTAACAGAAAGCAATGTGGAAGAAGGTGCAAAAGTACTAAAAGCAGAGAGAGGCACTTCCTTACCACTAGGAGATTGGACGTAAATTTTATTCAATGTTTCAGGATATTGCCAATAGGGCGGTGCCACTTCCATTACGACATGATATTGATTCATAGGCGTATACATCGTCGAAATTTGTCGTTGCCCGAAGGCGCTATATAACGTGGTATCAATTTGCTGCGGGGTAATGCCAAAACGAGAAGCAGTATCATGGTCCACATTGACAAATACTTGTAAACCATGATCCCGCTGATCACTGTTGACATCGGCAATGCCTGGTAATTTGGCGAGCGAATCTTTGACAAAAGGGGTGACGTCATTCAAGGTTTTTAAATTATCAGCGGATAAAGTATATTGAAATTGCGCATTACCCTGTCTACCACCAATTAGTAAATCTTGCGCTGATTGCAAGAATAATTTTGCTCCCATCACCTTCGCTAATTTACTGCGTAATCGATTAATAACGCCGTCTGCTGAAATACGCCGCTCTGATAAATCTTTTAAGGTGATAAAAATAGAACCCGAACTCACTGTCGTTCCACCCACAAAACCTACGACATGTTGAACAGCAGGATCTTGTTTAATAATGTTGACATACTCACTCAGTACTTTTTGCATCGCTTGGAAAGAAATATCTTGCTCAGATTGAATTGCGCCGGTGATGCGTCCTGTATCTTGCTGGGGAAAAAAGCCTTTTGGTACGATGACGTATAAAAAAATGCTGAAAATAATGGTACCGATAGTGAGTGCCAGCATAAATTTAGGGTGATGTAATGCCCAATTTAAACTATGTTCATAACGCTGCTTGAGACGATTAACAAATGCCACGAAGAAATGTTGATTATCTTCTTGATGGGTCGTGAGTAAACGTGCGCACATAGTAGGGGTCACTGTGAGAGAGACGAGCATGGAAATAAAAATGGCTATTGCTAGCGTAACAGAAAATTCACGGAACAAACGACCGACAATGCCTCCCATTAAGAGAATAGGGATAAAAACAGCGATTAATGACAGACTCATGGACAAGACAGTGAAACCTACTTCCTTAGCGCCGTCGAGAGCAGCTTGTAAAGGAGGAATACCCATTTCCATGTGACGGGTGATATTTTCAAGGACGACCACGGCATCATCGACCACGAAACCAGTGGCAATCGTTAAAGCCATCAGTGATAAATTATCTAAACTATATCCCAGCAAATACATCACTCCAAACGTACCTAATAATGACAATGGTACTGCAATGCCGGGAATTAGCATCACGCGTAGGTTGCCGAGAAATAAATAACTCACAATAACGACAAGCAACATCGCAATCATTAAGGTTGCTTCGACATCGTGCAAAGAAGTACGAATGGTTTGCGTACGGTCCATCATCACCGTGGTATCAATATCAGCCGGGATAGATGCTTTCAATTGCGGTAAAATAGCCCGTACTTGGTCGATGGTTTTGATTACATTCGCGCCTGGGGATTTGAAAAGTACGATGAGTACTGCAGGTTTGCCATCCGATAAGCCGGCATTACGCAAATCTTCGACAGAGTCGGTGACTTGAGCGACATCCGATATTCGCACCGGACTATTGTTGCGATAAGTAATAATCAAAGGGGCGTATTCGCTGGCTTTAAATAATTGATCATTAACCATGACATCAGATAGCCGCGAATCCGTCGCGATTTGCCCTTTAGCAAGATGACGATTAGCCGCTGCAATAGCATTCGCTACATCAGGTAAACCTATCCCAAGGTTGTTCAGCGCTGTTGGGTTTAATTCTACCCGTACGCCAGGTAGCGAACTGCCGCCTACCATGACTTGGCCGATCCCATTCACTTGCGATAACTTTTGCTGCAAGATGGTGGAGGCAGCGTCATACAGTTGGCCAGTGGAATATTTATTAGAGGTTAAAGCCAAAATCATGATAGGGGCATCAGCTGGATTTACTTTGCGATACGTCGGATTATTGGGCAAATTAGCTGGCAATTGACTACTGGAAGCATTGATGGCTGCTTGCACATCGCGGGCTGCCCCATCGATATCCCGCGATAAATCAAACTGTAACGTAATACGGGTTGAGCCTAAGCTGCTGGCAGAGGTCATTTGCGTAATGCCCGCTATATGACCTAGCTGGGTTTCTAGCGGCGTGGCAACCGAAGTAGCCATGACTTCAGCACTTGCCCCTGGTAAGGCAGCTTGTACCATGATGGTTGGAAAGTCGACCTGCGGTAGTGGGGCGACGGGCAATAAATTGAAAGCAGCGATGCCAGCGATCGCCAGGCCGAAAGCAAGTAAGGTGGTAGCAATAGGGCGTAAAATAAATGGAGCAGAGAGATTCATTACGGTTTCCTCGTACCCCAGCTCATGACTTTACGCGAAAGACGATCAAAACTGAGATAAATCACCGGTGTCGTGTAAAGCGTCAGTAATTGACTAACAATTAATCCACCAATAATTGCAATACCCAGCGGTTGACGTAATTCTGCACCCATCCCGGATCCTATCGCTAACGGTACCGCGCCTAGCATGGAAGCCATCGTGGTCATGAGAATAGGACGAAAACGCAATAATGCGGCATCGTAAATCGCTTCATACGGTGGTTTTTTATATTTACGTTCTTGCTCGAGGGCAAAATCAATCATCATAATGGCATTTTTCATCACAATACCAATCAGTAGAATGATACCGATGAGAGCAATCACGGTTAAATCATTATTCGTTAAAAATAACGCGAATAAGGCGCCCATGCCGGCGGAAGGTAAAGTCGATAAAATAGTGATAGGGTGAATATAACTTTCATATAACACCCCGAGAACAATATAAACCACAATAATGGAAGCAAGAATTAACCATCCTTCGTTACGTAAGGAATTTTGGAAAATCTTTGCAGAACCTTCAAAGCTGGTTTGAACACTGGGCGGAATATTGAGGGATTGTTTAGTTTGTTCTATGGTTTTTATCGCATCGCCTAACGCTGCATCCGGGGCAAGGTTAAAAGAAATCGTTGCAACAGGAAATTGATTTTGACGATTAATAACGAGTGGTCCGAATTGCTGTGATACTTGTGTGAAAGCACTTAATGGTACAACCCCGCTAGTGGTAGTGGTCGTATTAGTCGCTGGGTTAGTCGTGGTGATAAGCGAGGTTAAGTAAATATTAGAAAGTGCATTGGGACCTTGCTGTAAGTTAGGAGGTGCTTCTAATATCACATGGTATTGATTACGCTGCGTATACATCGTTGATACTTGACGTTGGCCGAAAGCATCATACAACGTGTCATCGATGGTTTGGATAGCTATCCCTAATCGAGAGGCCGTATCACGGTCAATGGCGACAACCGTTTGTAGGCCTAAATTCTGCTGATCACTCGCCACATCGCGTAACACTCGCGATTGGCGAAGTTGTGCTAGTAAGCGAGAAGTCCATTTGGCGACTTCCGTGGAATCCGGTGAGCCCACACTGTATTGATATTGCGTACGGCTGATGCGCGTATCGATAGATAAATCTTGTACTGGCTGAAGATATAAGGTGGCGCCTGGAACTTTTGCTAATTCCGGCTCTAAACGGCGAATGATATCGATTGCGCTAGCGTGACGATCTTCTAGCGGTTTTAAAGTAATTAACATACGGCCACTATTTAAAGTAGTATTGGTGCCGTCAATCCCGATGAAGGATGATAAGTTAGCCACATCGGGATCTTTCAAAACCACACGAGCTAATGCTTGTTGCCGCTCTGCCATTGCCGGAAATGAAATGGATTGTGAGGCTTCGGAAATACCGAGAATGACACCGGTATCTTGAATAGGGAAAAAGCCTTTCGGAATGACGAAGAATAAGATACCTGTTAAGAGCAAGGTGGCAAGCGCAATCATTAAAGTAAGTGGTTGATGATCTAATATCCACCGTAATGAAACGCCATAACGTTCTATAATCTGATGTTGTATCTCCAGACTTTTACGCTCAAACCAACTCATCTCTTTGGCTTCATGATGACGTAAAATCCGGGAGCACAACATGGGGGTGAGGGTGAGGGAGACGAAAGCGGAAATTAAAATGGTAATAGAAAGCGTTAATGCAAATTCGCGAAATAAACGACCGACAACATCTGCCATAAAAAGCAGGGGAATGAGAACGGCGATGAGTGAAACAGTCAACGATAAGATAGTAAAACCAATTTGCTCTGCCCCTTTTAAGGCTGCTTTAAAAGGGGTGTAACCTTCTTCAATGTAGCGAGAAATATTCTCAATCATTACGATGGCGTCATCTACTACAAATCCAGCTGCAATCGTAAGCGCCATCAGCGTTAAATTATTTAAACTGAAATTGAGTAAATACATTAATCCGAAGGTCCCAATTAAAGAGAGCGGTACTGAAATGCTCGGAATGATTGTGGCAGACACGTTACGAAGAAAAAGAAAGATGACGAGTACCACTAAAATTACAGAGAGTAATAATTCATATTGCACATCAGTGACAGATGCACGGATAGTGACCGTGCGATCAGTTAATACGGATACATCAATATTGGCAGGAAGGGTAGAGCGTAATTGGCCTAATAAAGCTTTAACCCGATCTGCGACCTCAATGACATTCGCACCAGGTTGGCGTTGGATATTCATGATGACGGCAGGGGTACTATTCTTCCAAGCAGCAAGCATCACGTTTTCAGCACCATCAATCACATTGGCGACATCGGAGACACGGACCGGGGCCCCATTATTGTAAGAAATAATAAGAGGACGATACTGAGCGGCAGATAGTAATTGGTCGTTAGAGTTAATGGTATAAGCTAAGGTTGGCCCATCGAAACTACCTTTGGCTGCATTGACGTTGGCTGTATTGATAACAGAGCGTAAGTCTTCAAGGTTTAAATGATAGGCAGACAAAGCAGTCGGATTTGCTTGAATGCGCACAGCAGGACGCTGGCCGCCACTGATGCTAACTAAACCAACTCCGGATTGTTGAGAAATTTTTTGGGCTAGGCGGGTTTCTGCATAATCTTCGACTTGGGGTAAGGATAATACATTAGAGGTTAAAGCCAGCGTCATAATAGGGGTATCGGCTGGATTGACTTTGCTGTAAATCGGTGGGTAAGGAAGGCCAGAGGGTAAATAATTGGAGGCGGCGTTAATAGAAGCTTGGACTTCTTGCTCTGCGACATCTAAGCTCATATCGAGAATAAACTGTAGAACAATAATCGATGCACCACGCGAGCTGGTAGAAGTCATTTGTGCAAGGCCGGGCATTTGCCCGAATTGGCGTTCCAGTGGGGCAGTGACAGAAGTGGTCATGACGTCTGGGCTAGCGCCGGGGTAAAAGGTCGCAACTTGAATGGTAGGGTATTCGACTTCAGGCAACGAAGAAACAGGTAATAATCGATACGCTAATATACCGGTCAGTAAAATGGCTAACATCAGGAGGGATGTCGCAATGGAACGGACGATAAAAGGACCGGATAAACTCCTCATGAGAAAAAGCGCCGTCTATGTTTAGAGCCAGAATCTTCTGTGATGATAGAGGCACCGTCGACTAAATTATCGGCTCCCATTACCACAACCGATTCGCCCGGCACGATACCGGAGGTAATAACCGTCTCATTTTCTACTGTTACCCCAGTGGTAACAGGGATAGCGCTGACGGTTGAGTCATCGGTGACGACATAAACAAATGCTCCTTTCGCGCTATTCTGGACCGCGGCGGTGGGTACGACGGTCGCATGCGGAAGCGTTTTCACTTGTAATCGCACATTGACAAATTGGCTTGGGAATAATCGATTTTGATTATTTTCAAAGGTTGCGCGGAATTTTACGGTCCCCGTGGTGGTATCAATTTGACTATCCATCGCCAGCAAACGTCCGGTTGCTAACAATTCATTTTGCTGGCGATCAAACGCTTCCACCCGTAATGCTTTGCCTGCATTCATTTGTTCCATGACTGCTGGAATATCGTCTTCAGGCAGAGAAAATAAGACGGTGATGGGATTTAAGGTTGTAATCACAGCGATGCCGTTGGTATCAGAGACTTGCACAAAATTGCCTGGATCAACTAGGCGCAAACCGATTCGGCCATCAATAGGCGAGGTAATATGACAATAAATCAAATTGACTTTGACGGCTTCAATTAAGCCTTGATCCGTTTTGACGTTACCTTGATATTGTTTAACCAAAGCTTGCTGTGTGGCATAAGTTTGTTGAGAAATGGAGTCTTGGTGCCATAGGGTTTTATAGCGCTTAAGATCCACCAAGGCATTATCGAGTAAGGCTTGATCGCGTAAGAGT